>DATMJM010000237.1:0-13379 GCA_035553935.1 Solirubrobacteraceae bacterium | reverse complement strand
ATGGAGGAGCCCTCCGACGCGGCCCTAGCCAGCCATGACTCGATCAACGTGCAGATGGGAGGCCCCCACCAGCGCGTCGGGAACTGGTTGACGCCGTTCGGCGTCACGATCCCGACCGGCTATCTCGCCGGCGACTGAGTTCTCCCGACATAGCGCGCCTTGCAATCGCAAGTGCCGCGCAGCGCTGACGCTGCGAGTCGGCGCGCGTGATACCAGCGCAGACCGGGCGCCGGCAGATGTTGCGGCTACGGCCAGTCGGCCAGGAGCGCCGCGTGACGCCCGGCGTAGGACTCGGGACCGGGAGATCGTCAGGCGCCGCCGCTTGCCAGCTTCATCGTGTCGGCGGCGGCCGCGCGCCGAGCGCTCGGGATCACGAGCGGCGAGCCGGTTTCAGGATCGTGCAGGATGCGGCAGTGCAGCGCGAACACCCGCTCGACGGTCTCCTGCGTCAGGACGCTGGCGGGTGGTCCGTCGGCGGCGATGCGACCGTCGCGCATGGCGACGATCCGGTCGGCGTAGCGCGCGGCTTCGTTGAGGTCGTGCAGCACGAGGACGATCGTGCGGCCACGTTCGCGGTTGAGGTGTGCGAGCAGGTCGAGCACTTCGATCTGGTGGGCGAGGTCGAGGTAGGTGGTCGGCTCGTCGAGCAGCATGGTCTGCGTGTCCTGCGCGAGCGCCATCGCGATCCACGCGCGCTGGCGCTGTCCGCCGGACAGCTGGTCGACGAGCCGGTCGCGCAGGTCGGTCATGTTGGTCTGCTCGATCGCGGCGTCGACGTGCTCCTGGTCGCGCGCCGACCAGGAGCGCCAGCGGCCACGGTGGGGATAGCGGCCGCGCGCCACCAGGTCTTCAACGGTCAGGCCCTCGGGGCAGGTCGCGCCCTGGGGAAGCAGGCCGAGCTCGCGGGCGACGTCGCGCGTGGGCCGGCGCTGGACGTCGCTTCCGTCGAGCAGCACGACACCTGACAGTGGCGCCATCAGTCGACCGAGCGCCCGCAGCAGGGTCGACTTGCCACAGCCGTTGGGGCCGATGATCGCGGTGATGCCGCCCGCCGGCAGGGCGAGGTCGAGCCCGTCGACGACGGGATCTGCGCCGTAGGAGAGTCGCAGGTCGTCGGCGCGCAGGCGATCCGGAGTAGTCGTCATCTTCGGCAACCCTAAGAGAACTCGTGCAAAGACGACCGGAGCTTGACAATTAGGGTTCCCTAATTAGGGTACCCGAACTCGTGTTCCAGCTCGACGCACCCGACGCTACCCAGCCCCTCGCCGCGCCGCCGCCGTCGGCACTGCCCCATGCGATCGCGCGGACGGCCGCGTCGCTCGGGGGGCCCGCTGCGGACGCGGCGTTCCTGTATGCCCCGTCGATCGCTGCCAATCGCGCGGCCCGGCTGCGAGCCGTGCTGCCGGGCTGGGTCGAGATCGCCTATGCCGTCAAGGCCAACGCGTTCGAGCCGGTCGTGGCCGCGCTCGCGGCCGAGGTCGACGGCTTCGACGTCTCCTCCGCGGGCGAGCTGCAGGTCGTGCGTGCTGTGCCGCCGTGCGATCGGCAGCTGCGTCTGGTCGCGGCCGGCCCCGGCAAGACGCCGGCTCTCCTCGAGGCGCTGATCGATGCCGGGGCGGACCCGATCAACGTCGAGAGCGCGCTCGAGGTCGAGCGCGTCGCCGCCGGCGCGCGCCGCAGCAACCGTCGCGTCACGATTGCACTGCGCGTCAACCCGGCACACGTCGCGCTCGACGGCGCGTTGCGGATGGGTGGCGGCGCCGCCCAGTTCGGCATCCCAGAGGAAGACCTCGGCGAGGTCGTCGCGCTCACCCGGCGCCATCCCGAGCTCGACGTGCTCGGCTTCCACGTGCACGCCGTCTGCGGGAACCTGGATGCCGCCACGCACGTCGCATACGTGCGCTGGTGCCTGGACTTCAGCCGCGCGACCGCGGCCGTCCACGGAATCGACCTGCGGATCGTCAACGCCGGCGGCGGGCTCGGCGTCGCATTCGACGGTGGACCCGAGTTCGACGTCGCGGCGTTCGGCCGCGGCCTGCATGCCCTCGACCCGCCGGCCGGTACCCGGCTGATCGTCGAGCCCGGCCGCTGGCTCGCCGCGCCGTGCGGCTGGTACGCGGCCCCGGTCACGGATCTGAAGCACAGCCGCGGTACCTGGTTCGCGGTCCTGCGTGGCGGCATCCATCACTTCGCGCTGCCGGCCTCGTGGGATCTCGTGCACCGCGTGTGCGTCGTGCCCGTCGAGCGCTGGGACGCCACCATCGCGCGGCCCGAGCTGCGCCGTGCGGCAGTGACGGTCGTCGGGGAGCTGTGCACGCCGGAGGACACGCTGGCGCGTGACGTGGCCGTCGAGCGCCTGCGGGCCGGCGACGTTGTCGTCTTCCCCGACGCGGGGTCCTATGGCTGGGAGTTTGCGCTGCAGCGGTTTCTCGGTCATCCCCCGGCGCGGCGAATCGTCGTCGGCGCCGCCTCCACCCCCTGGAAGGAGCCCAGATGAGCCTGCTCACCGAAGAGCCCCCTGCGACCGCCGCGCCGGCGGCGATCCTCGACCGCCAGGGGCTGCGCGAGTCGTCGGCGCGGACCTACGCCCGCTGGCTGCCGATCGTGCCTGTTCGCGCCGACGGCATGGTGATCGAGGGCGCCGACGGCCGCTCGTATCTGGATTGCCTGTCGGGCGCGGGAACGCTGGCGCTCGGGCACAACCATCCCGTCGTCGTCGAAGCGCTGCACGCGGTCCTGCGGCGCGGCGCGCCGCTGCACGCGCTCGACATCGCGACACCGGAGAAGGATGACTTCGTCTCGGCGCTGCTGGACGTCGTGCCGGCCGGGCTGCGAGATCGCAGCCGCGTGCACTTCTGCGGCCCGACCGGCAGCGACGCCGTCGAGGCCGCGATCAAGCTGACACATACCGCGACTGGACGCCGCGGCCTGCTCGCGTTCACGGGCGCCTACCACGGCATGACGCTCGGCGCGCTCGCCGCGACCGGCGCAACGGGACCGAAGCAGTGCGTTCCGGGGATCAGCGCCGACGTCACCCGGCTCCCGTTCCCGTATGCGTATCGCTGCCCGTTTGGCATCGGTGGCGCGGCCTCGGCTCGCCTCGGCGCGGGCTACGTCGAGCGGCTGCTCGACGATCCGTCGGCCGGCGTCGTGGCGCCCGCGGCGATGATCGTCGAGCCGGTGCAGGGAGAAGGCGGCGTCGTCGCCGCGCCCGATGACTGGATGCGCGAGATGCGCCGTATCACGTCGCAGCGCGGCATCCCGCTGATCGTAGACGAGGTCCAGACCGGCGTCGGCCGGACCGGCGCGATGTGGGCGATCGAGCACAGCGGCGTCGTCCCCGACGTGCTCGTGCTCTCCAAGGCGATCGGCGGCAGCCTGCCGCTCGCGGTCCTCGTCTACGCCGACGAGCTCGACGTCTGGGATCCCGGCGCGCATACCGGCACGTTCCGCGGATGCACGCTCGCGATGGCTGCCGGCGCCGCGACACTGCGGTTCGTCGCCGCCGAGGAGCTGCCGGCGCGGGCGGAGCGCCTTGGGGAGCGGATCGCCGCGTCGCTGCGTCAGCTCGCGCGCACCACGGACTACATCGGCGACGTCCGAGGCCGCGGCCTGATGCTCGGGCTCGAGGTCGTGGCCCCCGGCAGCGTGCCGGACGTCACCGGGGCGCGCCCCGCCGCGCCCGCGCTCGCGCAGCGGGTGCGCGCCGAGGCGCTGGGGCGCGGGCTGATCGTCGAGCTCGGCGGCCGCCACGACTCCGTCGTGCGGCTGCTGCCACCGCTGACGATCAGCGACGAGCAGGCCGATAGCGTGATCGAGCGCCTCGCCGGCGCGATCGTCGCGGCGCGCCGGACGCTTGTGCCGGGCGCGGCATGACGGCCTGCCCGCCGGTCACCGCAGACGCGCCGGCGGGAGCCGGCGAAGCGCTCGCCGAGCTGCTCGGCGTCACGCTCGACGCGCTGCGCGACGGCGCGCAGCGGCGCGCGGGACCGCTGCCGGCCGGCGGCCCCGAGGCGGTCGCGCGAGCGGTCGCGCGAGCGGGCGGCGGTGCGCTGCTGCCGGAGGAGGGCGTTGGCGCCGAGCGCGCGCTCGGCGCGCTCGTGCGCGCGTTCGCAGCCGGGTCGGCTGACCCCGGCGACCCGTTCTGCGCGGCGCACCTGCACTGCCCGCCGCTGGCGGTCGCCGTGGCGGCCGACCTTGCCGCAGCGGTCCTGAACGCGTCGCTTGACTCGTGGGACCAGGGCCCCGCCGCGATCGCCGTCGAGGACGAGGTGCTCGCGACGCTCGCAGGCCTGGCGGGCCTCGATCCGGGCTGCGCAACCGGCGCGATGACGTCCGGCGCAACTGCCTCGAACCTCACCGCGCTGCACCTCGCGCGCGAGCACGCGGGCGCACACGTGGGCATCTTCTGCTCGGAGCTCGCGCACTTCTCGGTCGCGCGCGCGGCGGGCATCCTCGGAATCGGTGAGGACGCCGTAACGCGCGTCGCCGTCGACGGCGACCGCCGCATGTGCACGGGCGAGCTCGACGCGGCACTGGCGGCGTGTGGGCGTCCCGCCGTCGTGGTCGCCACCGCCGGAACCACGGACTTCGGCAGCATCGACCCGCTACGCGCCGTCGCACGTGTCGCCTGCCGGCACGGCGCCTGGTTGCACGTCGACGCCGCCTACGGCGGCGGCGCACTGCTGTCGCGCCGGCTGGCCGGCCTGCTCGACGGCCTCGCGCAGGCGGATTCGATCGGAATGGACCTGCACAAGCTCGGCTGGCAGCCGGTCGCCGCCGGAGTGCTGCTCGTGCGCGACCGCGCGCTGCTCGCGCCGCTGCAGCGCCGCGTTGAGGTACGCCACGCGGCGCTGCAGCGGCGCGTGGCGTACCTCAACGCGGCCGACGACGAGGCGGCCGGGTACCTAAGCATGCTCGGGCGCTCGCTGCGCACGACCCGCCGCGCCGACGCGCTGAAGCTGGCCGTCAGCCTGCGCGCGCTGGGACGCGACGGGCTCGGCGCGCTCGTCGACGCCTGCCACGACCTCGCACGCCATGCCGCTGCGACGATCGCCGCGCACCCGCGCCTCGAACTCGACGCCGAGCCGGTGCTGGCGTCCGTCGTCTTCGGCCATCGCGCCGGTGACGCTGTCAACGCCGCGCTGCGCAGGCGCCTGCTGCGCGAGGGCCGCGCGGTTGTGGGTCGCACGGAGGCCGCCGGCCGCGTGCGGCTGAAGCTCACGCTGCTCAACCCGCATGCACGACCGGCGGACGTCGACGCGCTGCTCGCGGCGATCGTCGACGCCGGCGACCGCGAGGCCGCGGCATGAACACCGCCGCGTCCCCACACCCCGCACCGGACCCGCTGCTGGCGGCGGACCACCTGCAGGCGGCCGACGTCGCCGCCAGCGAGGCCCTGCTGCGCTGCTGGGTGCGCGAGACAGGTGCGCCGGTGCCGCCGGCGGGCGCGTCGCTGGAGCTCGTCCTGCCCGCGAGCGGCGTGACCCTCGGCGTGCCCGTCCTGCATCGCTCCGAGACAGACTGGCATCGCTTCGGGCGCCCGCGCTTCGCCGCCAGCGGCGCGCTTGCCGGCGCGCCCGCGGTCGCGGGGCTGCTGGCGGCCGAGCTCGCCGCGCGCGGCGGCGTGGACCCGGCCGCCACCGGGGATCTGGCGACGCGCGCGCTACTGTCGGCCGAGCGCGTCGCGGTGCACCTGCGCGCGCGCCGCGCCGACCCGGCCGACCCGACCGGCGAGTGCTCGTTCCTCGCCGGCGAGCAGGCGCTGCTGCTCGGCCATCCATTTCATCCGGCGCCGAAGAGCCGCCCGGGCGCATCCGACGCCGAGCTGAGCGCGCTGTCGCCCGAGTTGCGCGGCCGCATCGCCCTGCACTGGTTCGCCGCGCACCCGTCGGTCGCCGCCGGGGGGTCGGCGTCCACGGCTGTCGATCCGTTCCGGACGGCTCGCGCGCTGGCGGTCGGCGTCGACGTGCCGGCGGGATGGGTCGCGATCCCCGCCCATCCGTGGCAGGCACGCGACGTCGCGCAGCGCCGCGGGATCGCCGAGCTGCTCGAGGCCGGCCTGCTGCGCGACCTCGGCCCGGGCGCGGACGCATGGCAGCCGACGTCGTCGGTGCGCACCGTGTTTCGCGACGGCGCTCCAATCATGCTGAAGCTCTCGCTCGGCCTTCGGATTACGAATTCGCGGCGCGAGAACCTGCGCAGCGAGCTGCTGCTCGGGCTGCACGCGCACCGCCTGCTGGACGCCCTGGAGCCCAGGCTGCGCGCCGCGCACCCCGGCTTTCACGTCCTTCGCGATCCGGCCTGGCTGGCGGTCGAGCCGGCCGGCTGCACGAGCCACGGCGGCCTCGACGTCGTCCTGCGCGAGAACCCGTTCGGAGCCGGCGACCGTGTCGTGTGTCTCGCCGGGCTGCTCGCCGAGCGGCCGGCGGGCGGCTCGCGCCTGGCCGGGCTGCTCCGGCACGCGGCCGGCGACGGGCGCGGCACGCTCACCGACCTCGCCGTCATGTGGGTCGAGCGCTTCGTGCAGCACGTCGTCGCGCCGGTCGTCTGGCTGCTCGACACGCACGGCCTCGGCTTGGAGGCCCACGCGCAGAACCTGCTCGTAGCGCTGGACGCCGACGGCTTCCCGGCGGGCGGCTGGTATCGCGACAACCAGGGCTTCTACGTGGCCGCGCGCCATGCCGAGCGCGCGCGCGCCGCCGTCCCCGATCTCGAGGACGGCGTGCGCGCCGTCTTCGACGACGAACTCGTGGAGGACCGCGTCGCCTACTACCTGGGCGTCAACGCCCTGCTCGGCCTCGTCGGGACGCTGGGCGCCGAGCAGCTGGCCGACGAGCGCGAGCTGCTGCACGCAGCCCGCCGCGCGCTGCAGCCGCACGCCGGCAGACATCCCGGCGGGCTGGCCGCGCGGCTGATCGACGCGCCGACGCTGCCGTGCAAGGCCAACCTGCTGACCTGCGCCGACGGCCGCGACGAGCTCGACGCCCCCGTCGAGACCCAGTCGCTGTACCGCGACGTGCGCAACGCGCTCGCCGCGCCGTGACGCGCATGCACGACCTCCTCGGCGTCGGCATCGGCCCGTTCAACCTCGGCCTGGCCGCGCTCGCCGATGCGGTACCCGAGCTCGACGCGCGCTTCCTGGAGCGCGAGCCGGAGTTTCGCTGGCATCCGGGGCTGCTGCTCGACGGGACGCGGCTGCAGGTGCCCTTCCTGGCCGATCTCGTCACGCTCGTCGACCCGACGAGCCGATGGTCGTTTCTCGCCTACCTGCGCGACCGCGAGCGGCTGTACCCCTTCTACTTCGCCGAACGCTTCCACGTCCCGCGCCGCGAATACGACGACTACTGCCGCTGGGCGGCGCACGCCCTTCCCTCGTGCACGTTCGGCGCCGACGTGCAGGCGATCTCCTGGGACGCCCGCGCCCGCGCCTTCGACGTGCACGCGCGGACGGCCGACGGGCCGCAGCGCCTGCTGGCGCGCAACGTGGTGCTCGGGATCGGCACGGCCCCCTGGGTGCCTGCCGCGCTGCGCCCGCTGCTCGACGACCGCGCGGTCCACGCCGCGCACTACCGCGACCACCGCGACCGCCTGCTCGCCACCGCCGACGTCACCGTCGTCGGCTCGGGACAATCGGGCGCCGAGGTGTTCCTCGACCTGCTTCGCGCGGTGCCGGCCGACACGCGACTGCGCTGGCTGACGCGCACGCCCGCGCTGGCGCCGATGGAGTACTCCAAGCTCGGCCTGGAGCACTTCACGCCCGCGTTCACCGAGTACTTCCGCGCGCTGACGCCCGACGTGCGCACCGCGGTGCTGCCGCGCCAGTGGCAGCTCTACAAGGCGATCAGCGCCGACACGATCGCCGACATCCACGAGGCGCTCTACGAGCGCACGATCGGCGGGGGCTGGCCCGACGAGATCGACCTGCGCCCGTGTACCGCGGTCGAGGCGGCCGCACCCGACGGTGACGGGGTGCTGCTGCGCTGTCACGAGCAGCGCCAGGACCGCCGCTTCGACGTCCGGACCGATGCCGTCGTGCTCGCCACCGGCTACGCGCCGCGCGAGCCGGCGTGCCTGGCACCGCTGGCCGGCCAACTGGCGCGCGCCGAGGGTGGCGCCCTCAGCGTCGACGGCAGCTACCGCGTCGCGCTCACGCCGGAGGTCGAGGGCCGCTTGTACGTACAGAACGCCGAGCTGCACACGCACGGCGTCGGCGCGCCGGACCTCGGGCTCGGCGCACACCGCAGCGCGGCGATCCTCAACGACCTCGCGGGGCGGACCATCTACCCGCTGCCGCGGCGCACGGCCTTCACCTCGTTCGGCGCGCCGGCATGAGGTCGCCGAGCGGGCAGCGCGGGCTCCTCGTCGCGGTCATCGCACTGCTGCTCGTCACCGAACTCGCGCTGAGCCCGTTCTACCCCCAGCTGCTCGGCAAGCTTTACGGCGCCGAGGACCCCGGAACCGTCGGGCTGCTGCTGTGGCTGTGCCGCGCGACGGCGCTCGTCGCCCTGCCGCTGCTGGGCCTGCTGTCGCGGCGCCTCGGCCTGCACCGTCTGGTCGCCGCCGGTCTGGCGGCCTGCGTCGTGCTCGACGGCGCGCTCGCGCTGGCACCCAGCGCGGCCGCATTCATCGCGCTCAGCGCGGCGGCGGCGGCGGCCGGGACGGCGCTGCTGCTGGCCTATCCAGCGCTCGTCGCACTCGACGACGGCGGCCCGCCCGGCGTGCTCGCCTTCGTGGCGCTCCTGCACGGCGCGACGCTCATCGCCACGCTGCTCGGCGCCGCCATCACCGGCCTACCGAACCCGCGACTCGGGCTCGGCGCGATCGCCGCACTCGATCTCGTCCTGCTCGTGCTCGTGCTGCGCGCACTGCCAAATGCGGTGGCGCCCGCGCACGCCGCGCGCACGTCGCGGATCGTGCCGCCGCGACAAGGCGCGGCGCTCGCCGCCGTCGCGGTCGTTGCGATCGCATTCGAGCTCGCGGCGAACGTCGTGCGCCCGTTCTTCACGGCCTACGCGCAAGAGTCGGGCCTCACGCTCGGCGCCGCCGCGCTCCTGTTCCTGCTGCCGTCGCTCGCCGCGCTCGGCGTACTGCCGATGGCCGCTGCAGTGCGTTGCGCGCTCGGCGCGGCGCTGCTTCCGCTCGCGCTCGTCACCGCCGCGCTGGGCGCCGGGCTGCAGGCAGCCATGCCGGACGCGGCCGCGCTCATCGCCGGCCGGCTGCTGCTCGGCGTCGGCCTGGGGCTGGCACACGTCGAGCTCGACCTGGCGATGTTCGCCGCCGCCGGCACCGACGGACCCGGCTACGCCGCCGTCGAAACGCTGCGCGCGGGCGCACTCATGCTCGCGCCGATCCTCGCCGCCCTGACCGCGAGCGCCAGCCTCGCCAGCCCGCTCGCCGCCGGCGCACTGCTCTTCGCAGTTGCCGCCGCACTGACCCCCGTCCTGATCACCCGCCCCGAGATGGAGGAAGCCCGTGCCCGGATCCCCTGAGCTCGAGACCTGGCATGCCGCCGGCCGTGCCCTGCTCGCCAAGGCGCTCGCCGAGCTCGCCTACGAGGAGGTCCTGCAGCCACGGGCCGACGATGGCGGGCATCGCGTCGAGCTCTCCGGCGGCGTCGACTACCGCTTCCGCGCGCGGCGCGGCCCGTTCGGTGCCTGGCGCGTCGACGCGGCGTCGATCATGCGCCTGAGCGCCGGTGTCGAGACGCCCGCCGACGACCCGCTGCACTTCGTGCTCGACGCGCGCCACGCACTCGGCCTCGCCGGGCCCGAGCTCGCAGACGTCATCCGCGAGCTGGCGGCCACGCACGCCGCAGACGCCCGCCTGCTGCGCGTGCGCCCGACCGCGACGGGGCTCGCCGACCTGCCCTACGTCGAGCTCGAAGCGCACGGCTCGGGGCACCCGTGCATGGTCCTCAGCAAGGGGCGCCTCGGATTCGGCGCGTCGGATGTCACCCGCTACGCGCCCGAGGCCGGCCGACCGCTGCGGCTGCGCTGGCTGGCCCTGCACCCCGAGCTCGCCCGCCACCACGGCATCGGCCGCGCCGCGCTCACGAGCCGCCAGCTCGACGCGCCCGTGCGCGCCGCGTTCGCCGCCAAGCTGCGCCGCCATGCCGCCGACAGCGCCGCGTGGGCGTGGCTGCCCGTGCATCCGTTTCACTGGGACCAGGCGATCGCCCCGCTCTTCGCGGCACAGCTCGCGCAGGGCCGGATCATCGTCCTCGGGGAGGCACCCGATCGACACCGGCCACTGCAGTCCGTGCGCACGCTGGCCAACGTCGACCGGCCCGACCGCCTCGACGTCAAGCTGCCGCTGCTGATCCGCAACACGCTCGTCTGGCGCGGCCTCGCGACGGCGCCGAGCGCCGCCGCGCCGCAGATCAGCGCCTGGCTGCAGGGCATCGCGCGACGCGACGCGTACCTCACCGGCGGCTGCCGGATGGAGATCCTCGGCGAGGTCGCCTCGGTCACCGGACGCCACCCGCAGCTGGCCGTCGCGCCCGACGCGCCGTACCGCTTCGCCGAGCTGCTCGGCGCCGTCTGGCGCCAGCCCGTCGCCGAGGTGCTGCAGCCCGGCGAGCGGGCGCGCACGATGGCCGCGCTGAATAGCGTCGGCTGCGACGGGCGCGCGCTCGTGAGCGAGCTCGTCGCCCGCTCGGGGCTTGACCCCGAGGCCTGGCTGACACGCTTCCTCGACGTCCTGCTGTCTCCGCTGCTGCACTGGCTGCACCGCTACGGCGTCGCGTTCTGCCCGCACGGCGAGAACACGATCGTCCTCTTCGACGCCACCGAAACGCCCGTCGGTATCGCGATCAAGGACCTCGCCGAGGATGTCAACCTGCTGCCCGATGCGCTGCCCGAATACGCGACGCTGCCGGCCGACGCCGACGCCGTGCTGCATCGCTGGCCCGCCCGCGAGCTGCGCCACTCGATCCTCAGCGCAGTGTTCGCGGGCCACTTCCGCTTCTTCGGCGAGATAGTCGAACGCCACCTCGCTGTGCGCGAGGAGCGCTTCTGGGAGCTGGCCGCCGGCACCGTCCGCGGCTACCGCGACGCGTTTCCCGAGCTCGGCGAGCGGATCGCCGCGTTCGACCTCGAGGCGCCCCGCTTCGAGCGGATCTGCCTCAACCGCGAGCAGCTGCTCGGCGACGGCTTCCACGACCGCGCCGAGCGCGACGAGGGCTTCGACCTCGCGCACGGCACCATCGCAAATCCGCTGGCGGCCGCGCGATGCTGACCCTCGCAGACCTGCGAACAGACATCGCGGCCGGCCGCATCGAGGAGGTCATCCTCGCGCTCCCCGACCTCCAGGGGCGCCTGCAGGGCAGCCGCATCGGCGCCCGGCACTTCGTCGACCACGTCCTGCGCTCGGGCTTCGGCGCCTGCACGTACCTGCTGGCCGTCGACGTCGACATGCAGCCCTGCGCGGGCTGGGACGCCGATCCGCACGGCGCCGGCTTCGGCGACCTCACGCTCGTCCCCGACCTGGACACCCTGCGCTCGCTGCCCTGGAGCGACGCGACGGCATGCGTCCTCGCCGATGCCGTCGACCGCGACGGAAGACCAATCGCGATCGCGCCGCGCACGATCCTGCGCGCCCAGCTCGACCGCCTGGCCGCCCTCGGGCTGCACGCACAGGTCGGCACCGAGCTCGAATTCCTCGCCTTTCGCTCCTCCTACCGCGAGTCCGCCGCTTTGCGCTGGCGCGACCTCGAGCCGCTGACGACCCACAACAGCGACTACCAGCTCGCGGGCCTCGGCGAGCTCGAGGACCTCGCCCGCCGCATCCGACAGTCGATGAGCGCACTCGGGATGCAGGTCGAGTCCGCCCGCGGAGAGTGCCATCCCGGCCAGTACGAGATCGTCTTCGGCCACGCCGACGCGATGACGACGTGCGACCAGCACGTGCTCTACAAGGCCGGCGCCAAGGAGCTCGCCGCGCGCGACGGCCGCGCGCTGACGTTCATGCCCAAGTACGACGCCGGCGAGGGCAACTCCTGCCACGTGCACCTCAGCCTGCGCGACGCCGACGGGACGCCCGCGTTCGCAGGCGACGGGCCAACGCGCCGATCAGCCCTGATGGACCGCTTCCTCGCCGGCCAGCTCGCCTGCCTGGCGGACTTCACGCTGCTCTTCGCGCCGACGCTCAACGCCTACAAGCGCCTGCGCGCCGGAAGCTTCGCCCCGACCGTCACCGCCTGGGGCCTCGACAACCGCCGCTGCGCGATCCGCGTCGTCGGCGACGGCGAGAGCCTGCGCTTCGAGCACCGCGTCGGCGGCGGCGACGCCAACCCCTACCTCGCCGTTGCCGCGATCGTCGCGGCCGGCCTGCACGGCCTCGAGCACGACCTCGACCTGCCCGAGCCGACCGAAGGGCCGCCCGCCGGCTCGGCACCGCCGCTTCCCGTCTCGCTCGAGCAAGCCCGCGCGCGCTGGCTGCACAGCTCGGCTGCCCGATGCGCCTTCGGCGACAAGGTCGTCGAGCACCTCGCGCGCGCCGCGCAGGGCGAGCTGGACGCCTTCGCCGCGAGCGTCACCGACTGGGAGCGCGAGCGTGCATTCGCCCGGCTCTGAGCAGGGAGGCACAACTCTGCTCCCGCTGTTAGGGTGCCCTAACTGTTAGGTGACCCTTACTGCTTCCTGGGGAGGATTCTTGAGACGTATCCTGAGCATCTGCGCTGCGCTGCTTGCATCGCTGACGGTCGCCGCGTGCGGCGACGAGGACAACGACACGGTCTCGGCATCAAGCGAGCCGCAGGCGGCGCGCAGCGTCGCGCACGCAATGGGCGCGGCGACGATCACCGGCACGCCGAAGCGCGTCGTGGTGCTCGACACGGGCGAGCTCGACAGCGCGGTCGCGCTCGGCGTCAAGCCCGTCGGCGCGGTCGAGGCGATCGCCGGCGAGGGGCTGCCGGCGTATCTTGGCGACGCCGTCAAGGACATCGAGCTTGTCGGCACGATCGAGCAGCCAAACGTCGAGGCGATCGCGGCGCTGCGCCCGGACCTGATCCTCTCCAGCAAAGTTCGCCACGAGGCGATCTACGATCAGCTCGCGCGCGTCGCCCCGACGGTCTTCAGCGAGGAGGTCGGCGTGACGTGGAAGGAGAACTTCGCGCTGCACGCCGAGGCCCTGGGGCGCAGTGATGAGGCGACGCGCCTGCAGGCCGAGTACGACGACAAGGCGCGCGAACTGCGCGTTGCGCTGGGCGACAAGCGCGCCGATACCACCATCTCGGTCGTGCGCTCGGTCGGCGACGAGGTGCGGATCTACCTGAAGGCGAACTTCCTGGGCACGATCCTCGCCGATGCGGGCCTGCCGCGGCCCAAGGCGCAAGACAAGGACGAATTCTCCGAGACGGCAACGCCCGAGCGGATCCC
>DATMJM010000236.1:0-6161 GCA_035553935.1 Solirubrobacteraceae bacterium | reverse complement strand
CGCACCGCGTCGCGGTCGATCCCGCGCGCGAGCGTGACCGCCGCCGCGGCGGCGGCATTGACCCGGTTGTGGGCGCCGCGCAGCCGGATCTCGTCATGCGCGATCAGCGGCTCGTCGTCCCACCACAGGTGGCCCGCGCGGTCGTCGAGCTCGCCTCCCGGTCCGAACGACACCCGCCGCGCGCAGCCACCGAGGTCCCCCACGGCGAGACCGAGCGGGAACACCGCGATGTCATCGTTGCCCTGCCGTGCGAACGCCTGCAACTTTGCGGCGAGGTAGTCCTCGAGCGTGCCGTGGCGGTCGAGGTGGTCGGCCTCGAAGTTCAGGAGCACAGCGCCCTCGGATGCGAACTCGACCGTGTCCTCGAGCTGGAAGGAACTCGCCTCGCAGACGACGACCGCGTCCTCGTGCAGATCACTCAAAGCAAGCGAGCTCACGGCCCTCCCTACGTTGCCGGCAACGGCGACCGGCACCCCCGCCTCGCGATGGATGTGGCCCAACAGCTCGACCGTCGTCGTCTTGCCGTTCGTCCCGGTCACCGCGATGAACTCGTTGGGCAGCAGTCGCCATCCGAGCTCGAGCTCCCCCAGCACCGGCACGCCGCGCGAACGCGCCTCGGCGATCACCGCCGCTTCGCGCGGGACCCCGGGCGACTTGACGACCGCCCTCACGCGCTCCAGCTGCGCCAGCCCGTCGGTCGCGAGGTGCACCTCGACCCCGTCCGGAAGTTCCACCGCCGGCAAAGCGCTGTCGACCGCCACGACCTGCTCGCCGCGCGCGAGCAGCGCCCGCGCCGCCGCCACGCCAGACCGCGCCAGCCCCACGACGAGCCACGGGCCCGGCGGCAGCGGCGGCCTGCTACGCAACGGAGGCCTGGTACAGCGTGAAGCCGATCGCGCTGCAGATCGCCGCGATGATCCAGAAGCGCAGGATGATCTTCGTCTCCGACCAGCCCAGCAGCTCGAAGTGGTGGTGGATCGGCGCCATCAGCAACGGCCGCTTGCGGAACGTCTGAAAGGAGAACACCTGGATCATCACGCTGAGCGCCTCGACGACGAAGATGCCGCCGAGCAGGATCAGCAGCACCTCCGTCTTCGTCATGACCGCCAGGCCGGCGATCGCGCCGCCGAGCGCGAGCGACCCGGTGTCGCCCATGAAGATCGTCGCCGGAAACGCGTTGAACCACAGAAACCCGACGCAGGCGCCGACCACGCACGCCGAGAAGATCGCGAGGTCGTGCTGCCCGCTCGTGATGAACGTGATCCCGATGTAGGCGAGCGCGACGATCGCCGCGCAGCCGGCCGCCAGGCCGTCGAGGCCGTCGGTCAGGTTCACGGCGCTCGTCGTCCCTGCCACCACGACGTAGATGAGCGCGAGGAACGGCAGCCCGGCGAGGAACCCGAGGTCGATCTGGTAGTCGATGACGCGCAGGCGCAGCGTCTGCGGCAGGCCCGCCTGCTCGGTCGCGATCCACCACAACCCGATCGAGATGAGGATCGTGACGCCGAGCTTCATCCGTGCGCTGAGCCCGAGCGAGCGGCGGCGCACGATCTTCGTGTAGTCGTCGGCGAAGCCGAGCAGCGCGCAGCCCATGGCCGCGCCGTAGACGCCGACCGCCCGCCAGTCGTACTCCGACAGGATCAGGAACGGGATCGAGATCGCGGCGACGATGATGATCCCGCCCATCGTCGGCGTGCCGGCCTTGACGTGATGCTTGACCGGGCCCTCCTCGCGGATGAACTGGCCGAACTCGCGCCGCTGAAGGAAGGCGATGAACTTCGGCGACAGGAAGATGCAGATGAGCAGCGCCGCGGTGCCGGCGATGAGGACCTCGCCCATGCGCCGGCTACTCCGCCGCCGCCCGCAGGCCCTGCGCTACGACCTCCAGGCCGACGCCGCGCGAGCCCTTCACGAGCACCGTGTCGCCGGGCGCGACGATCTCGCGGACGAGGTCGGTCGCCGCCGCCGCGTCCGGCACCGCGTGCACCTCGCCGCGAAACCGATCGCCCATCAGCGCGGCAAGCGGGCCGACGGTCACCAGCACGTCGACGCCACACTCCTGGGCATAGCGGCCGATCTCTGCGTGGAAGCCGTTCTGCTCGGATCCGAGCTCGAGCATGTCGCCGAGCACGGCGACGCGGCGCCCAGCGGCGGACGTGGCGAGATCGTCGAGGGCGGCGCGCATCGACATCGGGTTGGCGTTGTAGCAGTCGTCGACGACGAGCACCGGTCCGGGCAGCTCGATCCGCTGGCCGCGCATGGCGCTGAGCTCGACCTCGAGGCGCCCCGCCGGCGGCTCGACGCCCACCGCACGAGCGGCGGCGAGCGCCGCGAGCGCGTTGAGGCGCATGTGCTGCGACGCGAACGGCAGCTCCAGCCCCTCCGGCAGCTCGGCGACGTCGCCGCCGGGGCCAAACGTCAGGGTATGCAGGTCGTCGCGCAGGTGCGCCTCGAGCAGCGGCTCGTCGGCGGGCAGCACCGCGACCGCGCCCGGGCGCAGGTCGACGAGCAGCTCGGCCTTGGCCGCGGCGATCGCCTCGAGCGATCCGAGCAGCTCGAGGTGCACGGGCCCCACGTTGACGATCACGCCGACGTCGGGCTCGGCGATGGCGGCGAGCTCGGCGATTTGGCCCGTGCCGCGCATCGCCATCTCGAGCACCAGCACCTCCGTCCCGGCGGGCGCGGCGAGGATCGACAGCGGCAGGCCGATCTCGGTGTTTAAGTTCTCGCGGCTGGAGGCGACCCGCCGCTGCGAGCCGAGCATCGCTGTGAGCAGGTCCTTCGTCGACGTCTTGCCGGTCGATCCGGTGACCGCGATGACCTGCGCGCAGAGCGCCCGCCGCCACGCGCGCGCGAGTGCCTGCAGGCCCGCGAGAGGATCGTCGGCCGCGAGCACGACGCCGTCGGCGTCACGGGGCGCGCTTTGGGAATGCTGCTCGGAGACGAGCACGCCCCAGGCGCCGGCCGCGAGGGCGTCGCCGGCGAATCGCCCGCCGTCGACGTTGTGGCCCCGTAGGCCGACGAACAGGTCACCCGGCGCCACCTCGCGCGAGTCGATCGTCACGCGTTGCGGCCCGGCGGTGCCGCCGGTAGGCGACCGCATCGGCCGCAGGAGCCGTACGCCGGCGGCCTGCGCGACGATCTCAGGCGACCAGTCGCGCACGCAGCGCCTCCCACGGATGGCTCACCGTGCGCTGCCGCCGAGACGCAGTGCCGAACGTGCTCATGCCTCTCCGCCGAGCAGCTCGACGTCGACGTCCAGCGCCCGGTACGTGCTCAGCGCCCGCCGATCGCGCGTGGCCAGCGGCAACCGATGCTGTGCCGCGGCGGCACCGACGAGCGCGTCGTACACCAAACCCCCGGCGATCCCCTTCACCTGCAGATCGGCCAGCAGCGCGGTCGCCGCCTCCTCGCTGAGGAAGCGGCTGTGCGGGAAGTTCGCCGCCAGCAGCCGGGCCACGGCGGCGGGCGTGCGGCGGGCTGGCGCGGGCAGCCGCGTGAGCACCGAGAACGCCTCGAAGGCCGCGTGTCCGGCGAGGCCGAGGCGTCGATCGGCGAGTGCCTCGAACGTCGCCTCGTGGTCGCGATGATCGGCGACCGTGAGCGCCACGGCGACGCTGGTGTCCACGAGCAGCTGCGCGCGCCTACCGTTGGTCACCATCGCGCAGCGACCGCACGGCGTCGTCGTCGATCGTCACGCCGGAGGCCGGGATCACCAGGCGGCCGCTGCGCTCGTCGAGAGACTCGGTGGCGAGCGACTCGACGCGGAGGCCCGTCCCGTCGGCGTGGACCTCGACGGGACCGGGACGCAGACCCAGTAGCTCGCGCAGTGACTTCGGGATCACCAGCCTGCCTGCCTTGTCGATGGTTGCTCTCATGCCGGAACGTTACCATTGAAATGGCTGCAGCTCAGGCGACCGCTCGTGCACGCAGCGCCTCCCGCGCGACGGTCACGTCGTCGAACGGGAGCTTGCGCCCGCCCTCGAACTCCTGGCCCTGCTCGTGGCCCTTGCCCGCGATGACGACCACGTCGCCCGATCCTGCGAGTCCGACGGCGCGCTCGATCGCCGCTGCGCGGTCGACGATCGCCTCGGTGGCGCCGCGGTCCGCGATCCCCGCGAGGATCTCGTCGACGATCCCCGCCGGATCCTCCGAGCGCGGGTTGTCGGAGGTGACGATCGTCATGTCGGCGAGCCGGGCGGAGATCGCGCCCATCTGCGGACGCTTGCCGCGATCGCGGTCGCCACCGCAGCCGAAGACGCAGATCAGACGCCCCGCCGTCAGCGGCCGCGCGGCCGCGAGCACGTTCTCCAGCGAGTCCGGCGTGTGGGCGTAGTCCACGAGCACGGCGAAGTCCTGCCCCTCGTCGACGGGCTCGAAGCGGCCCGGCACGCGCCCCGCCTCGGGCAGGGCGGCCGCGATCGTCTCGTCTTCGACGCCGAGGGCGCGAACGGCGGCCACGGCCCCGAGGACGTTCATGACGTTGAAGCGGCCGGGCAGCGGCGAGCGCAGCTCGAGGCCGCCGGCGACGAACGTCGAGCCGGTGAAGGCGCTCTCGATGTGCGTGGCGCGCAGGTCGGCGTCAGAGCTGTCGATGCCGAGGGTCACGAGCTCGGGCACGACCCCGCGCAGATCCCCCGCCAGGCGCGCGCCGTACGGGTCGTCGACGTTGACCACCGCGACCTGCGGCCGCCCCTCGACGAAGAGTCTGCGCTTCGCCGCGAAGTAGTGCTCCATCGTCGGGTGGAAGTCGAGGTGGTCCTGGGTGAGATTCGTGAAGATCGCCGTCGCCCAGTGGATCGCGTCGGCGCGGCCGAGCTCGAGCGCATGGCTGGAGACCTCCATGACGCAGTGCGTGTCGCCGCCGGCGCGCATCGCGGCGAACGTCGCCTGCAGGTCGATCGCCTCCGGCGTCGTGCGGGCGACAGGCCGCTCGACACCGCCGACGATCGACGTCACCGTGCCGAGCAGCCCGGTCTGCTCGCCGGCCGCCTCGAGCAGCGCGCGCACGAGGTAGGTCGTGGTCGTCTTGCCGTTCGTGCCGGTCACGCCGATGGTGCGCAGCTGCGCGGTGGGGTCGCCATGCAGGCGGGCGGCCGCGGGCGCCATCGCAGCGCGCACGTCGTCGACGACGACCTCCGGCACGCCGAGCCCGAGCGGGTGGTCGACGACCAGGGCCGCGGCGCCGCGCGCGACGGCGTCGGCCGCGTAGTCGTGACCGTCGCGGGTGAAGCCGCGCACGCAGAAGAAGGCTGCGCCCGGCCCCACCTGGCGGTTGTCGTAGGCGAGCGCGGTGACCTCGACCGGCGGAGCGTCGCGGGCCGCGTCGCCGAAGAGCTCGCGCAGCGTCATCGCGCGGGCCGCAAGACCGCTGTGGGGACGCTCGACGCCTGGATAGGCGCAGGATAGTTCGCGCACCCGACGCAGCGGCAGCAGCGCACGGCCTCGTGCGCACCGCCTCGTCGCGCATCCCCCGTTACCTCACGAGCCTGCGTGCCACCTTGCCGGCATAGCCGGCGCGGCTGACCGAGAACTTCACGCTGCCCTTCTTCGTGGGCCGCAGGATGAAGGTCACGCTGCCGCGCTTGCTCGTGCGCCTGCTCTGCGCGCGCACGCCGGCGCCGCTGACGCGCGCGGTGGCGAGCGGCAGCGCCTTGCGGTTGGAGCCGCGCACGATCACCGTGACGCGCGCGGTCGCCCCGCGCCGCAGCGACCCCCGCAGCAGGATGGTCATCGTCTTGCCACGCGAGATCGTCTTCGATGCCCAGGCGCCGACGTTGTTGCCCTCGTCGACGGTCGCGACGCGCCAGTACAGCGGGCCGCTCTTGCGGTAGGCCACCTTCGTGAGGTCGGGCGCCCAGCTCGTGTTGTCGGTCTTCACGGAATCCACGAGCTTGTTGAAGCTGTCGCTTGCGGAGACCTCGACGCGGTAGCTCTTCGCGCCGGGCGCCGGGCCCCAGCCGAACAGCAGGCGTGTCTTGGAGCGCGACATGCGCGGCCCGGGCGGCGGGTTGATGACCCTCGTGAACGCCTGCGCCGGGAAGTAGGCGCTGGCGACGGAGCCGGCCCGCGTCGCGAAGTTCGCGCGCACCTTGTAGCGGAAGATCCCGGTGCCGTAGAACTTCGTGGGCGCGAACGCCGCCGACTTGATGTTGAAGTCG
>DATMJM010000235.1:0-2562 GCA_035553935.1 Solirubrobacteraceae bacterium | reverse complement strand
GCGCAGCGCCAGCGTTGGCGAGAGGCGCGCCAGCGATGAGCGTAGGAATTCGATGCCGTCGCTGGGGTCCTCGCGGTAGAGGCCGCTCGCTGGATCACGCGAGTACGACGGCACGCCGGTGTCCTCAAGGTAGGTGACCTCGTACCCGAGTCGCTCGAGGCCGAGCGCATATTGGCCATAGTCCCAGGCCACGCCGCCCAGAGGGAACGTGGCGATCATGCCGCTGACGGCCGCTTTCATTGGCTGGACGTGGAGTGCGGTCTGGCTGTTGCGGCGAGACCACCCGCTCCCTGGGCCCGCGCGGCGCGGTTGGCCAAACGGAACGAGGCCACCCGCCCGTCGCCGACCTCGAGCACCGCATCGCAGCTCTCGAGCGTGCTCAGGCGGTGGGCGATCATCAGCGTCGTTCGCCCCTCCATCAGCCGTCGCAGGGCGCTCATGATCGCCTCTTCCGTGCGCGTGTCCACCGCGC
Organism: Solirubrobacteraceae bacterium; assembly: GCA_035553935.1. GTDB lineage: Bacteria > Actinomycetota > Thermoleophilia > Solirubrobacterales > Solirubrobacteraceae > CADCVQ01. The sequence continues at coordinate 2,090 of DATMJM010000235.1, read as the reverse complement.
TCGTCGGCTCATCGAGGAGCAGGATCGGAGCATCTCGCAAAAACGCCCGGGCCAGCCCGAGCCGCTGACGTTCGCCGCCGGACAACGTCATCCCGCGCTGGCCGACGGGTGTCTCATACCCGCGCGGGAGACGCGAGATGAAGTCATGGGCGCCGGCATCGCGGGCGGCGAGCTCGATCTGGTCGGAGGTCGCCTCTGGGCGGGCGTAGGCGATGTTCTCGCCGATGCTCGCCGCGAACAGCACTGGCTCCTGGAGCACGAGGCCGAACTGTGCCCGCAGATCGGCCAGTCGCCAGTCGCGCAGATCCACGCCGTCGAGCATGACCTGCCCGTCGTCAGGGTCGTAGAAGCGCATCAGCAGCGACAGAAGCGTCGTCTTGCCGGCGCCGGTCGTGCCTGCGATCCCGAGCGCTCGTCCCGGCGGCACGGTGAACGAGAGTCCCTGCAGCACTGGTTCGCCGGATGGGTAGCGAAACGAGACGCTGCGGAACTCGATCGCGCCGCGCGCGCGTCCGCGGGCATGGGCGGCCGAGCGCTCTGCTACCTCCGGCTCATGCTCGAGCACCGATACGACGCGCTCGGCGCTGGCGAGCGATGCCTGCAGCGTCACCGCCGACGTGCTCAGCGCGGCCAGCGGGGCGTACAGCTGGGCCAGGTAGGCCAGCACCAGCAACAGATCACCCAGGGTCAGCGTGCCGGTGCGGACGGCGCTGACGCCGAGGACCAGCACCAGCGCCGTGCCAATGGCGGTCGCGAGCCCGACAAGCAGACCGAATATCGACTCCGAGACAGTCACGCGCAGCCGCTCGCGTACGCCAACGCGCGACCGATCGATGTACTGGCGCTCTTCGCGCTCCTCCTGGCCGAACGCCTTCACCACGCGCAGAGCGCCAAGAGCCTGCTCGACCAGCGAGTAGGCCGAGCTCTCGAGCTCGTAAACGCCCTTCCAGCGACTCCGAACCCGCCGGGTGTGCCAGCGCACGAGCAGCACCAGGGCCGGCACGATTAGCAGCGCGGCGAGCGCAAGCGGCAGGTGGATCGAGGCGGCGACAAGGAACATCCCGACCAGCGTCAGGCTGGCCGTGACGAGCGGGATGAGCGTGTCGATCAGGATCCACTGGATTGCCGGCGCGTCGTACTGGATGCGGTATGCCGAATCGCTCGACCCGCGCGTGTCGTGATAGGCGAGCGACAGACGCTGGACGTGGCGGAAGAGATGTGCCCTGACGGCGAGCACCAACCGCTCACCGACGGCCGTGCGCGCGACGCTCCGCGCGAGCACCTGCAATTGCGTTAGCAGCGCGATGATGACGACGGCGGCGGCCGCGGCGAGGAGCAGCCCCTCAGGCGACAGCCCTCCAAAGGCGTCCTGGAGCAGCGCGGGCAAGGGCATCCCCTGGAGCACGCTGTCGACCGCGATCTTGAGCGGCACCGGCGCGATCAGCGCCAGCGGCACGGCGAGCAGGTCGAGCAGCAGAACCATCAGCACTGCCGGCGCGTATGGCCGGGCGAAGCCGGCCAGCGCGCGGTAGACGCGGCCGTCATTGGGGCGTTCGCGCGTGGTCATGGTGCCGCTTCGTCGCACCCGTCAATCGCCGCTTTGAGGCGGCCCACTGCGTGCGCGGCCGAGATGATGGCGGCCAGCACCAACCCGGCCGCGACCGTAAAGAGGGCCAGCGCGGCCAGGATGCCCTGTTGCGCCGCGGCGACGGCGGCAGCCATGCCCAGCCCAAGCAGTACGGCTATTCCCACCGACGAGAACCGAGGCCATAGCCGGTAGCGCATCATCTGGCGGCCGGCGCCATGCTCCTCGACAGTCACCTGCATGCGCGCCCGGGCGAGCAGGGCACCGCGGTCCTCCAGGTCCCATCGATCGAAGTCGCCTCCGGCGACGGCAATCGCACCCTCTTTTCGCAGGTGCTCCATCAAAGCGGCCAGACGGTCATCGAGCGAGCGCCAAGTCTCGCTCCAGCGCTCGAGACGTTGCGGCACGGGCAGCGCAAGTCGCCGTGGGCCGCGCCCGCGCCACGGCGTCAGGCGGCCGTGCGCCTGCCGACCACGCAGCCGGGCCAGTGGCTGCAGCACATGGA
>DATMJM010000234.1:0-2986 GCA_035553935.1 Solirubrobacteraceae bacterium | reverse complement strand
GGCGCGCGCGGTGCGCGCCGTCTCACCGTGAACGGCGAGCACGCGGCCCTCACGCTCGGAACCGCCGGCCACATCGACCACGGCAAGACGGCGCTCGTGCGCGCGCTGACCGGCGTGGACACCGACCGCCTGCCCCAGGAGAAGGCGCGCGGCATGTCGATCGAGCTGGGGTTCGCGCCCCTGCTGCTGCCGGGCGGGCGGCAGATCTCGGTCGTCGACGTGCCGGGCCACGAGCGCTTCGTGCGGACGATGGCCGCCGGAGCGACCGGCATCGACTTCCATCTCATGGTCGTCGCGGCCGACGACGGGGTGATGCCGCAGACGCGCGAGCACGCGGCGGTGCTCGCGGCGCTCGGGATCGAGCAGGGCGTCGTCGCGATCACCAAGTGCGATCGCGCGTCTCCGGAGCACGCGGCCGCCGAAGCCGCCGAGCTGCTCCCCGGCGCCGAGATCGTCGCGTGCTCGGCGCACACCGGCGACGGCGTCGCCGACGTCGCGGCGGCGCTGGAGCGCGCCGCGGGGCGCGTGACGCCGCGCGCCGCCGGCCGCCGGGAGCGCGCGGCCGTGCTGCACGTCGACCGCGCGTTCACGATCCGCGGCGCCGGCACGGTCGTGACCGGCACGCTGTGGTCGGGAGCCGTCGCCCCCGGCGACGAGCTGCGCCTGCTGCCGCTCGATCGCACCGTGCGCGTCCGCGGCGTGCAGGTCCACGACCGTGCCGTCGACCGCGCGGTGGCGGGGCAGCGCGTCGCGCTGAACCTGCGCGGCGTCGCGCTGCGCGAGGTCGCGCGGGGCGACGCGCTGGTCGATCCTGCCGCCGAGCTGGCACCGACGAGGATCGTCGACGCCGCGCTGGACCTGCGCGACGCCGCACACGGGACGCGCGTGACCGTCCACCACGCCACGCGGGCGGTGCCGGCGCGGCTGGCGGCGCTCGGCGCCGGCCTGTGGCAGCTGCGCCTCGAGGCACCGCTGTTCGCCGCCGCGGGCGACCGGCTCGTCGTGCGCTCGGTCGCGCCGCCCGACACCCTCGGCGGCGGCACGGTGCTCGATCCGCAGGCCCGCCGGCATGGTCGCCGGCCCGACGCGCTGGCGCGCCTGGAGCGGCTGCGGCGCGGTGAGCCGGAGCCTTCGCCCGCAGCGCCGCCGGCAGCCGCTGCGCCGTCTGCTCCGGCGGCCGATGCAGATCCATCGCTCGAGCCCGGCGCCGTCGAGCTCGCCGAGCACCTGCTCGCGGCGGGGCACGAGCCGCTCGCGCGTTCGCAGCTCGGCGCTGCCGTTGAGCACCTGCCGGCGCTGATCCGGGCGGGCGTCGCCGTCCGGGTCGGCCGCGAGCTCTACGCGCACCGCAACGCCGTCGCGGTCGTCGCAGATCGCGCCCGCGCGATCATCGACAACGAGGGCGCGGTGACGCTCGCGCGGCTGCGCGACGAGCTCGGGACGTCGCGCAAGTACGCCCAGGCGCTGCTCGAGCATCTCGACGCGGCGCGCGTCACGCGGCGCCTGCCGGACGACCGGCGCGTGCTGCGCCGGCGTGCGTGAGCCGCGCGACGGAGCATGTCGACGGCTACCCGGTTGTCGACGCCGCCTGCGACGCGCACTGCGCGGTGACGTAGAACGGGACGTCGGTCGCCCTTCCGACCGCGGAAAACGTCAACACGATCACGCGCCCGTTCGGCTGCGGCTGGCCCTGCGCGACGACGAACGCAGGTCCCGAGCGGGCGGTCGCGTGGTAGAAGCAGCTCGGGTTGGCCGGGGTCGGGAAGTCGACCTGGTAGCGCCCCGCGGCGGTCCTCGCGGCCGCGATCTGCTCGGTGGTCTGCGCCTCGACCTGCCCGTTGGCCGCGACAGCGGCCGCGTCGAAGTCCTGCCCGCCGACCAGCAGCCTCCGCGTGTGGTGCAGCTACCCGGACGGACGGCGACGCGCCGCGATCCGTCAGCCTGCTGACCAACCGGCGTCAGCTCTTGGACGGGCGATCGCGCACGGTGAGGCCCACGAGGGCGACGATGATCCCGGCGCCAAGGCCGTACAGCGCCAGGACCACGCCGGAGACGTTGCTGAACAGTCCCAGTCCGAGTCCGAACAGGACTCCTGCCAACGCGGCGACGAAGACGAACGCTCGTCGTGTCACCGCGAGATCGGCGGTAGCCGGCGGTGGTGCATCTACGCCGCCACGGGCGCGTGCGCGGCGACCGCGATCGTCTCGCGCATGAACGCCGGCAGGTCATCTGGCTTGCGCGCGGAGACGAGGTGTCCGTCGACGACGACCTCTGCGTCCTCCCAGTGCGCTCCGGCGTTGCGCATGTCGTCCTCGATGGCGGGATTGCCCGTCACGCGCCTGCCCGCGACGATGCCGGCAGACGCGGCCACCCAGCCCGCGTGGCAGATGACGGCGATCGTCTTGCCCTGCTCGTCGAGCTCGCGTACGAGGGTGCGCAGGCCCTCGTCCATGCGCAGCTTGTCGGGGCCATAGCCGCCGGCGATCACCAGGACGTCGAGATCTTCCGCGGACAGCTCGCCGGCCGCGCGCTCGGTCGTGATCTCGTCGCCGCGCTTGCCGGGAAGCGTCGCTCCCGCCTCGGATCCGATGATCTGCACCGTGGCACCGGCCTCGCGCAGCCGGTAGAGCGGATACAGCGCCTCGATCTCCTCGTACAGCGGGCCGACGGCAACTGCAGCTCGCTTGTCCTTCAGCGTCAGATCGTGCTCGTGATGGGTCATGTCGTGCCTCCTTCGTGTCACCCATCCGCTTTCCCGCTGCGCGGCGCCGCTGAACGATGCGTGCCGCAGCGACGGCCGGCTGCGGCAGCGACACGTCGGGCTGTCCGGCCGCTGACCTGCGCTGCGTCCCGCGGCGATCAGCGGGGACGCCAGAGCAAACCTCTGTCACCCAAGGAGACGCCATGCCCTCTTCACCAGCCGAGCAGACGAGCGTCCTGGACGACCGCAGAACCGTCGGCGCGTTCGACGATTACGCGGCCGCCC
>DATMJM010000233.1:0-13711 GCA_035553935.1 Solirubrobacteraceae bacterium | reverse complement strand
CCGGAACGTGAAGTGATCGACTTCGGCGCCGCCCCGGCTGCTCACGGCGACCGCCACCTGCCGCACCGCCGGGGGCAGTTGCGCCGCGCCGAGGACCGCGCCGAGCTCGGCGGCCATCGCGTCGGCGTCGGGCGGTGGCTCGCTCCAGGAGAGGTAGAAGTCGACGACCGCGTCCGAGGCGGGATCGTCGGGCACGAGCGCGGCGCAACTGCCGCCGGCGGTGCGGCAGGTGGCGGTCGCCGTGAGCAGCCGGGGCGGCGCCGAAGTCGATCACTTCACGTTCCGGCCGGCCGATGGCGCCCTCGCCGAGGATCGGATCGCCCGCGGGCTGCACCCGATGATCGCGCAGCGACTGGACCTCTGGCGACTGGCAAACTTCGACGTGACGCGCCTGCCGACGGTCGAGGACGTCTACCTCTACCACTGCGTCGGCCGTGAGAACCCCGCCGATGAGCGTCTCGTCGCGCTGGCGGAGGTGCGCGATCTGACCCCGGTGCGAGACGCCGCGGGCCGGGTCACCGCCCTGCCCGAGACCGAGCGTCTGCTCGCCGCGTGCCTCGACGGCATCCGCCGCTTCCAGGTCCAGCGCCCTTCCCGCAAGCGGCTGCACGCAAACCACGTGCTGCTCTCCGTATGGCCGCTCCTCGACGTGCCGCTCGACGAGCTGCGGTCGGTCATCCGGACGCTCGCTCCGCTGACTGCCGGGCTCGGGCTCGAGGATGTCGTGATCGAGGCGCGTCTCGGCGCTGCCCCGGACGACGAGCCGCGCACGATGGCGCTCGCCTTCTCCTACCAGCCCGGTGAGGGGGTCACGCTGTCCGTCGAGGAGCCCGCGACGGAGCCCCTCCCGCCGCTCGACGAGTACGCCCAGAAGGTGCTTCAGGCCCGGCGCCGCGGGACGGTCTACCCGTACGAGCTCATCCCCCTGCTGATGCGCGAAGGCGGGACGTTCACCGAGTACGACCTCGACGAGGACGGCCGTCTCGTGGCGGTGCAGCGTCCCTTCGGCGCCAACAGCAGCGGGATCGTCGTCGGCGTGGTGCGGACGATCACCGACCGCTACCCGGAGGGAATGGCGCGCGTCGTGCTCTTCGGCGATCCGACGAAGGCGCTGGGCGCGATCGCCGAGCCCGAGGCCGTTCGCATCATCCGGGCGCTCGCGCTCGCCGAGGAGATGCAGGTGCCCGTCGAGTGGCTCGCCGTGTCGGCGGGGGCGAAGATCTCGATGGACAGCGGCACGGAGAACATGGACTGGGTCTCACGCGTGCTGCGCCGCCTGATCACGTTCACGCAGGCACGCGGCGAGGTCAACGTCGTCGTCGCCGGGATCAACGTCGGCGCTCAGCCGTACTGGAACGCGGAGGCGACGATGCTGCTGCACACGCGCGGCATCCTCGTCATGACGCCCGACAGCGCCATGGTGCTCACCGGCAAGCAGGCATTGGACTACTCGGGCGGCGTCTCCGCCGAGGACAACTTCGGGATCGGCGGCTACGACCGGATCATGGGTCCCAACGGTCAGGCCCAGTACTGGGCTGAGGATCTGTCCGCGGCGTGCGATGTGCTGTTCGCCCATTACGAGCACACGTACGTCGCGCCTGGCGAGCGGTTCCCGCGGCGAGCGCCGACGACCGACCCCGTCGACCGCGACGTTCGCAGCTTCCCGCACCCCGCTACGACCAGCGACTTCCAGACCGTGGGCGACATCTTCTCGATGCAGACCAACCCCGAGCGCAAGAAGCCCTTCGACATCCGGACGGTGATGCGAGCCGTCGCCGACCAGGACCACCCGCCACTCGAGCGCTGGGCAGCGATGGCGGACGCCGAGAGCGCCGTCGTGTTCGACGCCCACCTGGGTGGCCATCCGGTGACGATGCTCGGCATCGAGTCGCGCGCGGTGCGCCGCCGCGGCTTCCTGCCCGCCGACGGACCCGACCAGTGGACGGCGGGAACGCTCTTTCCGCGCTCCTCCAAGAAGGTGGCCCGCGCCGTCAACGCCGCCAGCGGCAGCCGCCCCGTGGTGGTGCTGGCCAATCTCTCGGGCTTCGACGGCTCGCCGGAATCGCTGCGTAACCTGCAGCTCGAGTACGGTGCCGAGATCGGTCGAGCGGTCGTAAACTTCGACGGCCCGATCGTCTTCTGCGTCGTCTCTCGCTATCACGGAGGAGCATTCGTCGTCTTCTCCGGAACGCTCAACGACACGATGGAGGTGATCGCGGTCGAGGGTTCGTACGCGTCGGTGATCGGCGGCGCTCCGGCGGCCGCGACGGTCTTCGCGCGCGACATCGCCAAGCGCACCGACGCCGAACCCCGCGTGGTCGAGCTCGAGGAGCGCCTGGAGGAGGTGGACGACGACGAGCGTGCCCGGCTCCGGGCCGAGCTGGCCGACGTGAGGGCGACGGTGCGCTCGCAGAAGCTCGGCGAGGTGGCGGCCGAGTTCGACCGCGTCCACAGCGTCGAGCGGGCGCTGCGCGTCGGTTCGATCGACGCCATCATCCCTGCCGATCGCCTGCGGCCCCACGTCATCGAGGCGGTGCAGCGCGGCATGCGTCGGACGCTCGGACGAGGCTGAGTCAGCCAATGTTGCGGACGAACGGAAAGCTGCTGGTCGCCAACCGCGGTGAGATCGCGATCCGCATCTTCCGCGCCGCGGCCGAGCTCGGGCTGCAGACCGTGGCCGTCTACTCGCGCGAGGACCGCTTCGCGCTGCATCGCTTCAAGGCCGACGAGTCCTACCTCGTGGGTAGGGGCAAAGAGCCTGTGCAGGCCTACCTGGGGATCGAGGAGATCGTGCAGGTGGCCGTCGACGCCGGCGTCGACGCCATCCACCCGGGCTACGGCTTTCTGTCGGAGAACCCCGAGCTGGCCGCGGCCTGCGTGGCTGAGGGCATCGTGTGGATCGGCCCGCCGGCCTCGGTCATGGAGGGACTCGGCGACAAGCTGTCCGCCCGCGCGCTGGCCGAGCGCGCGGGCGTGCCCGTCATGCCGGCCACGGGACCGCTGCCGGACGACGAGCGCGAGGTGCAGCGGCTCGGCGCCGACGTGGGGTTCCCGCTGATGGTCAAGGCGAGCTGGGGCGGCGGCGGGCGCGGCATGCGCGTGGTCCGCGACGAGTCCGACCTCGTCGAGCAGGTGGCCGCGGCGCGCCGGGAGGCGCGCGCCGCCTTCGGGCGCGAGGAGGTCTTCCTCGAGCGCCTCGTGGAGCGGGCACGTCACCTCGAGGTCCAGATCCTGGCCGACGAGTCCGGCGACGTGGTGCACCTCTACGAGCGTGACTGCACGGTGCAGCGACGCCACCAGAAGGTGGTCGAGCAGGCGCCGGCGGCGGCGCTGCGCCCCGAGACCCGCGAGGAGATCTGCCAGGCCGCCGTGCGACTTGCGCGGGAGGCCGGCTACCGCAACGCGGGCACGGTGGAGTTCCTCCAGGATGTCGACAGCGAGAGCTTCTTCTTCATCGAGGTCAACCCGCGCATCCAGGTGGAGCACACGGTCACCGAGATGGTCACTGGCGTGGACCTCGTGAAGGCGCAGATCCGGCTGGCCGAGGGCGCGCGCATCGGCTCGCCCGAGAGCGGGGTTCCGGCGCAGGCGGAGATCGTGCTCAACGGCCATGCGCTGCAGTGTCGCGTGACGACCGAGGATCCCGAGAACGACTTCATCCCCGACTACGGGCGCATCACCACCAAGCGCGAGGCCACCGGTTTCGGCATCCGCCTGGACGGCGGCACGTCTCATGTCGGCGGCGTTGTCACGCCCTTCTACGACTCGCTGCTGGAGAAGATCACCGCCTGGGCCCCGACTCCGGAGGAGGTCGTCGCGCGGATGAGCCGAGCCCTGCGCGAGTACCGCATCCGCGGCGTCAAGACGAACCTGCTGTTCCTCAACGCGCTGATCACGCACCCGCGCTTCAACTCCGGCGACGTGACGACGCGGTTCATCGACGAGACCCCCGAGCTCTTTGACTTCGCCCCGCACCAGGACCGGGGCACCCGCCTGCTGGCCTTCGTCGGGGATGTGCTCGTCAACGGCAACCCGACGGTGGAAGGGCAGCCGGATCCCGGTCCCCTGCCGCGGGCGCCCGTCCCCGACGTCCCCCACACCGCGCAGTTGGAGCCGGGCACGCGCGGCCTCCTCGAAGAGCTCGGTCCCGAGGGCTTCGCGCGCTGGATGCGCGACCAGGATCGCCTGCTGCTCACCGACACGAGCTTCCGCGACGCCCACCAGTCGCTCCTGGCGACCCGCGTACGCACCCACGACCTGCTCCGCATCGCACCGCTGTACGCGCGCCGGCTGGACGGCCTCCTGTCGCTGGAGTGCTGGGGCGGGGCCACGTTCGACGTCGCCATGCGCTTTTTGAAGGAGGACCCGTGGGATCGGCTCGCGCGGACGCGCGAGCGGGTCCCGAACATCCTCTTGCAGATGCTGCTGCGCTCCTCCAACGCCGTCGGCTACACGAACTACCCGGACAACGTCGTGCGCCTGTTCGTCGCCCGCGCCGCGGCCACCGGCATCGACCTCTTCCGCGTGTTCGATTCGCTGAACTGGGTCGAGAACATGCGCGTGGCGATGGATGCCGTGCTCGAGTCGGGCGCCATCTGCGAGGCGGCGATCTGCTACACCGGCGACATCCTCGATCCGGCGCGGTCGAAGTACGACCTCGGCTACTACGTCGGCCTGGCGCGGGAGCTCGAGGCGGCCGGGGCGCACGTGCTCGGGATCAAGGACATGGCGGGCCTCTGCAAGCCCGAGGCGGCGCGACGCCTGGTGAAGGCGCTGCGCGAGGCGGTCGGCATCCCGATCCACTTCCACACCCACGACACGAGTGGCGCCTCCGCCGCCAGCGTGCTCGCGGCGGCCGAGGCCGGTGTGGATGCGGCGGACGCCGCGATCGACCCGATGAGCGGCCTCACCTCCCAGCCCAACCTGGGAGCGATCGTCGAGGCGCTGCGCCACACCGAGCGCGACACCGGCCTGCCGCGCGAGCCGCTGGATCAGGCCGCGAGGTACTGGGAGACCGTGCGTACCTACTACGCCGGGTTCGAGAGTCCGATGCGAGCGGGCGCGTCGGAGGTCTACGAGCACGAGATGCCCGGCGGCCAGTACACGAACCTGCGCCAGCAGGCGCAGTCGCTCGGCATCGAGGGCAGGTGGACCGAGGTGGCGCGGGCGTACGCGGATGTGAACCGGATGCTCGGCGACATCATCAAGGTCACGCCGACCTCGAAGGCGGTGGGGGACCTCGCGGTGCTCATGGTCACCAACGACCTCAGCGTCGACGACGTGCTCGACCCGGCGCGGGATATCGCCTTCCCGGAGTCGATCGTCGAGTACTTCCATGGCGATCTGGGCCAGCCCCCAGGCGGCTTCCCCGAGCAACTGCAGCGCAAGGTGCTCAAGGATCGCGAGCCCCTGCGCGTGCGGCCGGGCGAGGTGCTGGAGCCGGTCGACCTCGAGGCGACGCGCGACGAGTTGCAGCGCGAGATCGACCGCCCGGTCAGCGACGAGGATCTCGTTTCCTACCTCATGTACCCCAAGGTGTTCGTCGAGTTCGCCGACTTCCAGCGTCTGTACGGCGACGTCAGCGTGCTGCCGACCCCGGTCTTCTTCTGGGGCCTGCGGCAGGAGGAGGAGCTCGCCGTCGAGATCGAGCAGGGCATGGTCCTCATCGTCCGCTTCCTGGCGATTGGGGAGCCCGACTCGGAGGGCATGCGCTCGATCTTCTTCGAGCTCAACGGCCAGCCGCGCGCGGTGAAGGTGCGCGACCGCAGCCTGGCGGCCGCGCCGAGCCGGCGCGAGGCCGACAGGGGCGACCCGGGCCATGTCCCCGCGCCGATGCGCGGCGTGGTGGTCTCGCTCTCGGTCGAGTCGGGTCAGCGGGTGGCGCGCGGCGACCGTCTGGCCACGATCGAGGCGATGAAGATGGAGACGGCGGTGTTCGCCGAGATCGACGGCGTGGTCGAGGAGGTCGTCGCAGCCGTCGGCACGCACGTGGACGCCGGCGACCTCCTGCTCGTGGTGCAGGCGACCGACGCCGGCACGGACGACTGATCCGCGCCGGCCCGACGAGCGGCCGGCTACGCCGCCGCGCGCTGCTCCGCGGCGTCCGCCACGCGCGCGCCGATGAGCTTCTCCTTCTGGCGCTCAGGTGTGATCCGTACGACATTGCGGGCGATCCCGACCTTCTCGAGCATCCAGATGAACATCGCCGAGGGGTCGAGCTCGAAGCGCCCGAGGCCCTGGCGCGCGGAGCGCGGGAACGCATGGTGGTTGTGGTGCCAGGACTCGCCGAACGTCACGAGCGCGAGCCAGCCGACGTTCGTCGACTGGTCCTCGATGTCGAAGCGCCGGCGGCCGAAGAAGTGGCAGATCGAGTTGATCGACCACGTCACGTGGTGGATGAAGAAGATCCGCACGAAGCCCGCCCACAGCAGCGTCCACAGCGCCGCGGTCAGCGAGAAGCCGTGCAGGACGAAGCCCGCGACGAACGGGATCAGCAGGCTGAGGACGACCATCCACAGGAAGTTGCGGCTGATCCACCGCATGCCCTTGTCCTCGCAGAGGTCGGGCGCGTACTTGCGGAACTCCGCGCTGCCCTGCGTCTTCAGCAGCCATCCGGTGTGCGCGTGCCACAGGCCCTTCAGGCCCGAGCCGTCGCCGAGGTGCGGGCTGTGCGGGTCGCCCTCGGTGTCCGTGTGGGCGTGGTGCAGGCGATGGTCCGCGACCCAGGCGATCGGCGGTCCCTGCACAGCCATCGAGCCGGCGACCGCGAAGGCGTACTCGACCGGCTTGCTCGTCTGGAACGCACGATGCGTCAGCAGGCGGTGGTAGCCGACCGTGATGCCGAGGCCGGTGATGCAGTACATGACGACGAGGATCGTCAGATCGATCCATCCCACCGCCTTGTTCCACAGCATCACGACGGCGACGATGAACGCGATGAAGGGCAGCACGACGGCCGCCAGGTTGACGTAGCGCTGAATCTTTGGCATGCGTTTGAGGGTAGGCGCCGATCCACGGCGTTTCTTGTGGAATAGCTGTGGCCGTCCACGGCGAGATCTGTAGTTTGTGCACAGATGGACGGATTACCGCCCGAGGTCGCCGAGGTCCTGCGGCCCGTGCTGCCCGACCTCGCCGCCGAGACGATCCGCGCGATCGGGCGCGAGGTGCCCGACTACTCGCGCCCGCTCGAGGGGCGCCTCGGCGTGACCCTGCGCTACGGCACCGAGCGCGCGCTGCGCCGCTTCGTGGACTCGATCGAGGCTCCCGGCGCCGTCAGCGAGCGCGACCGGCGCATCTACTTCGAGCTCGGCCGCCTGGAGATGCGCGAGGGCCGCACGCTCAACGCCCTGCTCGCCGCCTACCGCGTCGGCGCGCAGATCGCCTGGCGGCGGTTCGTCGAGGCCGGCGTCCGCGCCGGCCTGGAGCCCCCGACGCTGTACCGCCTCGGCGAGGCGATCTTCGCCTACATCGACGAGATCTCCGGCGAGTCGATCGAGGGCTACGCGGCCGAGCAGTCCGTCGCCGCGGGCGAGCGCGGCCGGCGCCGCGCACGGCTCGTGTTCCTGCTCGCGGCCGACCCGCCGGCGCCCGCCGAGGACGTGCGCGCGGCGGCGGTGCGCGCCGGCTGGCGCCCACCGCCGCGCCTCGCGGCGCTCGTGGCGGAGGGCATGGACGCCGACCAGCTCGCCAGCCGGCTCGGCCCGGGGGCGGTCGCCGCGCCGCTCGAGCGGCCGGAAGCCAACGTCTCGGACCGGCGCCCGCCGCGCGTGCTCGCGTTCGTGCCCGACCCCGACGGCCCGGGCCGGCACGCGCAGATCGCGGCGGCGGTCGCCGAGGTGCCGGCGGCGCTGGGACCGGCCGTCGCGCTGCCCGGCTGTCCGCGCAGCGCCGAGCGCGCGCGGCGGCTGCTGGACCTGCGCGCGCAGGGGCTGATCGCCGGCTCGGACCTCGTCGTCGCCGAGGAGCACGCCGCCGAGCTCGTGCTGCACGCCGACACCGTGCTCGCGAGCGAGCTCGCCGAGGCGCGGCTCGCGCCGCTCGACGTGCTGCGCCCGGGCGTGCGCGCCCGCCTGACCGAGAGCCTGCGGGCGTGGCTGGACTGCCACGGCCGCGTCGACGAGACCGCCCGCGCGCTCGGCGTCCACCCGCAGACCGTCCGCTACCGCCTCAACCAGCTGCGCGACGCCTTCGGCGGTGCGCTCGACGATCCCGACGCTCGCTTCGAGCTGGCGCTCGCGCTGCGCGTGCGCGGCGATCGGCAAGAGCCGGCGCCGCGGTCAGATGCTTGAGCGGTCTCCCGACGACACGTCGGGCCAGCTGCGCGGCTCGAGCATGTAGGGCATGTTCGAGCCGTACCTCAACCACGACGGCCGTCGAGGTACGGCTCGAGCATGTCCGTTCACCCGCGCTTGACGAGCCGGCCGACGGCGGCCATGAGCTCGTCGGTGCGATCGACCTGCAGCTCGCCCTCGGCGCCGAGCACGCACGAGCGCGCGTGCTCGTCGAGCAGGCCGAGCGCGACCTTGTCGAGCGCGGCCTGGGCAGCGGAGATCTGGGTCAGGACGTCGATGCAGTAGCGATCCTCGACGACCATGCGCTCGATGCCACGCACCTGGCCCTCGATGCGGCGCAGGCGCGTGAGCAGCTGGTCCTTGCTTGCGGAGTAGCCTCGTTCGGTCACGAGGATCAATGTAGCAGTACCCCGCCGGGGTATGCTAGCGTTCTCGACGTCATACCCCCTCCCCGTATTGGAGAGCCATGCTTCCAACCCGCACCTACACCGTCGACGGCATGACCTGCGGGCACTGCCGCGCGTCGGTCATCAAGGAGGTCCTCCAGGTCGACGGCGTCAAGGGCGTCGACGTCGACCTCGACGCCAAGCGCCTCACCGTCGCCGGCGAGTCCTTCGAGGACAGCGCCATCCGGGCGGCCGTGGACGAGGCGGGGTACACGCTGGCGTCATGACGGCCGCGGGCGCTCGTGTCGCCGCGTTCGGCGTTCTGCTCGTGGCGGTCTTCGGACTCGCCGCGCTCGCCGGACGCGCCATCGACCCGGTCGCCGACCCCGACGCGCCGGCGGCCGCGCCGGCGCACGGCAGCGCGCCGGAGGCGCACGGCGACGAGCGCCTGCGCCTCGCTGCCGGCGACACCACGCTGCCGCCCGGCCGGCCTGCCCGGCTGGACTTCGCGGTCATCGACGAGCGCGGCGCCCGCGTGCGCGAGTTCGAGGTCGAGCAGGGCCGCCGCATGCACCTCATCGTCGTGCGCCGCGACCTGCGCCGCTTCCAGCACCTGCATCCGACCGAGGTCGCGCCCGGCGCGTGGAGGACGACGATCACGCTGCCGGACGCCGGCGTCTACCAGGCGTTCGCCGACTTCCAGACGGGCGGCACGCGCCGGACGCTCGGCGTCGACCTGTTCGCAGCGGGCGACTTCGAGCCGCTCGCGCTGCCCGCCCCGAGCACGGCCGCCGTCACGGACGGCTACCACGTCGCGCTGCGCGAGCGCGACGGCGAGCTGCGCTTCGCCGTCAGCCGCGACGGCGAGCCCGTCGAGGACCTGCAGCCGTATCTCGGCGCAAGGGGCCACCTCGTCATGCTGCGCGCCGGCGACCTCGCCTACGAGCACGTGCACCCCGTCGAGGGCGGTGACCTCGCGTTCGACGCGGCCGGCGCCGCGGCGGGCACGTACCGCCTCTTCCTCCAGTTCCGCCACCGCGATGCGCTCCGCACCGCCGCCTTCACGCGCGAGGTTGCACCATGAGCGAGCGCCTTGAGCTGCCCATCAGCGGGATGACCTGCGCTTCCTGCGCGAACCGGATCGAGAAGCGCCTGAACCGGCTCGACGGTGTCGACGCGAGCGTCAACTACGCGACCGAGCTGGCGTCGGTCGCGCTTGCCGACGAGACCGCCACGACGCCCGAGGACCTCATCGAGGCCGTCGAGGAGGCCGGCTACGAGGCGGTGCTGCCGTCCACCGCCGAGGACGCGGCGGAGGTCCGGCACGACCCGGTCGACGACCTGCGCAGGCGCCTCGTCTTCGCGGCCGTCGCGACCGTCCCGCTCGTCGCGCTCGGGATGATCCCCGCGCTGCAGTTCGACTACTGGCAGTGGATCTCGCTGCAGCTCGCGACGCCCGTCCTCGTCTGGGCCGCGTATCCCTTCCACCGCGCGGCCTGGGTCAACCTGCGCCACGGCACGGCAACGATGGACACGCTCATCTCGATCGGCACGACCGCGGCCTGGACGTGGTCGCTCGTCTCGCTGCTGTTGCTCGACGCCGGCGCGCCCGGCATGCGACACGAGGTCGGCCTGCTGCCCGAGCGCGGCGGCCCCGCCGGGGACGTGTACTTCGAGGTCGTCGGCGTCGTGATCACCTTCCTGCTCGCCGGCCGCTGGTTCGAGGCGCGCGCCAAGCGCAGCGCCGGCGCAGCGCTGCGCGCGCTGCTCGAGCTCGGCGCCAGAGACGTCTCGATCCTCGATGCCGACGGGGTCGAGCACCGCATCCCGATCGAGGAGCTCAAGGTCGATCACCGCTTCATGGTGCGCCCCGGCGAGAAGGTCGCGACCGACGGGATCGTCCACGAGGGCGTCTCGGCGATCGACCGCTCGCTGCTGACCGGCGAGAGCGTGCCGGTGGACGTGCACCCCGGCGAGCCGGTCACCGGGGCGACGGTCAACGCCGGCGGCGGGCTGCTGATCGTGCGCGCGACACGCGTCGGCTCGGACACCGCGCTTGCGCAGATCGGCCGGCTCGTGACGGAGGCGCAGAGCGGCAAGGCACCGGTCCAGCGACTCGCCGACCGCGTCGCGGGCGTCTTCGTCCCGGTGGTGCTCGCGATCGCCGCGGGGACGCTCGGCTTCTGGCTCGGCGCGGGTGACGAGGGCCTCGCCTTCGCGGCGTCGGTCGCGGTGCTGATCATCGCGTGCCCGTGCGCCCTCGGACTCGCGACGCCGACGGCGCTGCTCGTCGGCACCGGCCGCGGTGCGCAGCTCGGCGTGCTCATCCGCGGCCCGGAGATCCTCGAGTCGACCCGGCGCGTGGACACGATCGTCATCGACAAGACCGGCACCGCGACGACCGGCAGGATGACCCTGCAGGACCTGAAGGTGGCCGACGGCGTCAGCCCGGAGCAGGCGCTGTGGCTCGTGGGTGCGCTGCAGAACTCCTCGGAGCACCCGATCGGCCGCGCGATCGCCGCCGCCGCCAGCAGCCTGCAGTCCGAGCCGGCGCCCGTCGAGAACTTCACGAACCGCCCGGGGCTCGGCGTGCAGGGCACCGTCGCGGGCCGCGCGATCATCGCCGGCCGGCCCGCGCTGCTGGAGAGCGCCGACCCGTCGCTGGCGCTGCCGCCCGAGCTCGACCGCGCCCGGCGCGAGGCCGAGGCCGAGGGCAGAACGGCGATCGCCGCCGGCTGGGACGGCGCCGCGCGCGCCCTGTTCGTGGTCGCCGACCGGATCAAGCCGTGCTCGCGGGAGGCGATCGACCATCTCCGCGCGCTCGGCCTGCGCACGATCCTGCTGACGGGCGACAACGCGCCGACGGCGCGCGCCGTCGCCGAGAAGATCGGCGTCGACGACGTCATCGCCGAGGTCCTGCCCGGCGACAAGGCAGACGTCGTGCGTCGCCTTCAGGAGGAGGGCCGGGTCGTCGCGATGGTCGGCGACGGCGTCAACGACGCGCCCGCCCTCGCGCAGGCCGACCTCGGGATGGCGATCGGGACGGGCACCGACGTCGCGATCGAGGCCTCGGACATCACCCTCGTCAGCGGCGACCTGCGGCTGGCTCCCGACGCGCTGCGCCTGTCGCGGCGCACGCTGAAGACGATCAAGGCGAACCTGTTCTGGGCGTTCGCCTACAACGTCGCGGCGATCCCGATCGCCGCGGCCGCGCTGCTCAACCCGATGATCGCCGGCGTCGCGATGGCGGCCTCCAGCGTCTTCGTGGTCCTCAACTCGCTGCGCCTGCGCGGATTTCGCGCGCAGCGCGACGAGGCTGGCGGCGCCACTGGCACCCGGTCCGTCAGCCCTGCAGGCGGCCCTGCTCCCGCGCGCGGCTGACGGCGACGTCCGTCACGGCCGCGCCGATCCAGACGGCCTTCCAGATCTCGAGCTGGCGGTTGAGGTCGGCCATGTACTCCACGTCGGCGTCGAGGCCGATCGAAACGGCGAGCTCGTGCTCCATGCGCAGGAGCTCGAGCTGCTCGCGGACGGCGGCTGCGTCGTCCCATCCCATCGCCCCCCTGTTGCTCTGTCGTCCGTTCGGCCAAACCTGGATCGCCTGCTTGGCATGATCGGCATACTGCGCGTGTGAGCCGCAGTCGCGCCATCCTGCTCGGGTTCGTGGCGGCCGGCGCATGCGCAGGCGCCCTCTCGGCTTGCGGCGGGGCCGACGAGCGCCTCGGCGGCGCTTCCAGCTCCGCCGCGGCGGCGGCGATCGAGCCGCTGCCGACGCGCAACCCGCGTGCCAAGGCCGTCGAGCCGGTCGCCGGCGAGAGCGCGGAGTTCGCGAGCCTGCCCGCCGAGGACGCGGGATCCGAGCCCGCGCCGACTCCGGCGGGAGCCTCCGCGCCGCTGGGCAAGGGCAGGGGCAGCGAGGGCGGCGGGCCGACGAGCGACAGTGCGATCTCGGACGCCGAGGTGCTGAAGAACGGCATCGCGCTGCCGCCGATCGAGGCGCCCGACGAGGTGCGCCGGATCATCGAGGCGGGCAACCAGATCGCGCGCACCCCCTACCTGTGGGGCGGCGGTCACGGCAAGTGGCTCGACAAGGGCTATGACTGCTCGGGCTCGGTCTCCTACGCGCTGGCGGCCGCCGGGCTCCTCGACGGGCCGCTCGCCTCCGGTCCCTTGATGAGCTGGGGCAAGCCGGGCAAGGGCAAGTGGGTGACGATCTACACGAACCCGGGCCACGTGTTCCTCGTGGTCGCGGGCGTGCGCTTCGACACGACGGCGCGCAAGCAGACGGGCTCGCGCTGGCTGGGCGAGATGCGCTCGACGGCCGGCTACGTCGCCCGGCACCCGCCGGGCCTGTAGCCCTTTACAATCCGCGTGTGGCGATGAGCCTCCCGTCCTTCGATCTGCGGGTCGTGCACAACGGCAGTTCGACGCACATCGCCCCGTGCGGCGAGCTCGACATCGCGACGACGCCGGAGCTCGAGAAGGCGCTGGCCCAAGCGACCGCCGATCGCGTGAGCGAGATCGTTCTCGACCTGCGCGAGCTGAGCTTCATGGACTCGTCGGGCCTGCGGGCGCTCGCGCAGGCCAACACGCGCGCCGAGGAGTCGGGCGTCGCGCTGTCGATCATCCGCGGGCCGCGCCAGATCGAGCGCGTGCTCGAGATCTCCGGCCTCCGCTCGCTGCTGCCGCTGGTCGACGCGCCGCCGGAATGACGGCGCGCGCACGGCGTCAGCGCGAGTAGTTGGCGGCCTTCGCCTTGAACGTGTGGAACACGGGGCGGGGGGTCCCGTCGGCGTTGACGAGGCCCGCGTCGAAGCGGCAGCGCCCGCCGCAGCCGGGGCCGGTCTCCAGGCCGAAGAAGTTGTAGGAGTACACCCGCTCGACGCCGCGCCTGCGGTAGCGGCTGGCGTACGTGAACATGTTGCGGATCCGCGCGGCCTGGCGCGACTCGGAGTAGGGGAACGAGCGGCCGAAGCTCGCCAGCGCGCCGGTCTCGGTGAACCAGAACTTCGTGCGCTTGTTGTAGCGGCGCAC
>DATMJM010000232.1:0-2730 GCA_035553935.1 Solirubrobacteraceae bacterium | reverse complement strand
CAGGTACAGGACGCCAGGACGCGCCGGCCGTCCCGCGGGTTAGCCGCCCGCCGGCCCGAGCTGCGGCCCGCCCTCGGACCGCCCACCCGGCGCGGGCTCCTCGAGCTCGACGAAGAGCACGTGCATCTCGCTGTCGCCGTTGTTCTCGTTGTGGTGGTCCTGCGCGGCGAGCCGGCCGGCGCGTCCTGGCGTCCTGTACCTGTCGAGGTCGGTCACGGTCGGATCTGCGGTCATCGCGCGACCCTACACGCGCCGCGCGGCGCGATCGGCTTGCAGCGCTAGATTCATCGCCGATGCGGATCGAGCGATCAGGCGCGCTCGTGGTCGGCGGCGCCTCCGGGCTCGGCGAGGCCGCCGCCCGCGCCCTGCACGCACGCGGCGCGCGCGTCGTCGTCGCCGACCTCGACGCGCAGCGCGGCACGTCGCTCGCCGCCGAGCTCGGCGACCGGGCGGCCTTCGCGGTCGCCGACGTCACCCGGTCCGAGCAGCTCGAGCGGGCGGTGGAAGTCGCGGCGCAGGCTCCGGGCGGCCTGCGGATCTCGATCCACTGCGCCGGGATCGGCCACGCCGAACGGGTCGCCCGCGCGAAGGGGCCGCACCGGCCGGAGAGCTTCGAGCGGGTCATCGCCGTCAACCTCGTCGGCACGTTTCACTCCCTGCGGCTGGCAAGCGCCGCGATGCTCGCCAACGAGCCCGACGAGGAGGGCGAGCGCGGCGTCATCGTCAACACGGCCTCGATCGCCGCCTACGACGGGCAGATCGGCCAGGTCGCCTACGCCGCCTCCAAGGGTGGCGTCGTCGCGCTCACGCTGCCGGCCGCTCGCGATCTCGCAGCCTCCGGCGTACGGGTGTGCGCGATCGCGCCCGGGCTGTTCGACACGCCGCTGCTCGCCGGGCTGCCGGCGGACGCGCGCACGCAGCTCGCCGCGTCGATCCCCTTCCCGCGGCGCCTCGGCCAGCCCGAGGAGTTCGCCGAGCTCGCCTGCCACGTCGCGGAGAACGTCATGCTCAACGGCGAGGTGATCCGGCTCGACGGCGCACTGCGGATGGCGCCGCGCTGACTTGCCTGCGCGATCGTCGGCGTGACCTACGTGTCGCGCCGGGCGTCGCGCAGGATCCAGAAGAGCGTCGCCTCGCCGACGCCGAGATTGCGCCAACCGGCGATCGGCGTCTCGTCGAGCAGCAGCGTCTCGCCGGTCGTGAGCACGGGTCGGCCGGTCTCGAGCAGGACCTGGACGAGTCCGCTCGCGACCGCGACCAGCTCGACGCCCTTGTGGCTGATGTGCGGTTGCGCCGAGCCGCGCCGCGGGAGCCGAACGAGGTAGGCGCGCAGGCCGGCCTGCCTGTCGTCGAGCAGCGCCACCGGCTCACCGCGCTCCTCACCGCGCTGGCGCGAGCGGTAGCGGCGGCGCCCGAGGCGGTAGCCGGTCGCGACCTCGCCGCGCAGCAGCTCGTCGAGGGTGATGTTCAGCCCGGTCGCCAGCCCGAGCACCGTTTCCAGCGACAGGCCGCGCTGGCCGCGCTCGGCCTGCGATATCGCGCTCGCCGACACGCCGGCGATGCGCGCCAGGTCGGACTGGCTGAGGCTGCGCTGCAGCCGTGCCGCGCGCAGCGCGTTGCCGATCCGGGCGACCATCGGCGCGGCCGTCAGTACGGGTAGCCCCTCGACCTCCGAGCAGCGAAACACGCTGCCGACGACGCCGGGCGGGCGTCCTTCGGCCTTGGTCACGCGCAGGCGCTCGTGGTCGAGCAGGAAGACGCACTGCGTGATCTCCTCCACCGTCCGGCGCAGCGCGACGTGGTTGTCGCTGGCCGACATCGACCAGTAGGCGATCGCGCCCAGCTCGAGCAGCTGCGGACAGCACGTGGCGAAGAACCGCGCGGTGACGTCGGCGCCCCAGCGCGCCGCCATCACGTCGAGGCCGTCGAACAGCAGCAGGTTGCGCTCGGTGCCGCGGCAGCGCTCGACGACCGCGCGCAGCAGCGGTGGGGCCTGAGCGAGCTTGCCGCCGTCGCGGGCGTCGAGCACCTCGAAGCTCTCGTAGTGCGTCGACGTGTCGTCCAGGCGGACGACGATCCGGCGCTCGTAGGCGACGTCGGTGGCGGTCACCGCGCGGAAGAACGGATCGGCCGTCGCGCCGTCGGTCACCTGGAAGACGACGTTGTCGCCCCAGAACAGCCCGCCGATCGCGGCATCCAGCTCGGGGACGCCGCTCGCCGCGACCTCCTCGTGGAGCGGCGCTGTCAGTCCGGGGTCCGCGTCGGCCATTTGTGAAGCATAGCTTCCAGATCCGAGGCGTAACTGTTCGATCCACTCTATGTTCCGGACATCCACCAGACCGGGCCTGGGGCCCAGAGGAGCTGCCGGCTTTGTGCTTCAAGAACCTGCCGATCGAGTTTGACGCCCAGGGCAACGCGACGCTGAAGCCCGGCGCCGCCAATCCCTACGCGTACACGGAGACGCCGCTTCCCACGCCGATCGAGGACGATCCGGCGCGGATGCAGGAGCTGTTCGCCCGCAACGGCGCGGTGCGGCGTGTCGACTTCGACCCCGTCACCCGTGTCGCCGGCGCGCTGGCGTTCCACACAGTCGTGGACCTCGAGAACCGCCAGGTCATGGAGACCGCGTCGATGGCGACGCTGTTTCGCGGCTACGAGATCATCCTCAAGGGCCGCGACCCGCGCGATGCGATCTTCATCTCCAGCCGCGCCTGCGGCGTGTGCGGCGGC
>DATMJM010000231.1:0-8768 GCA_035553935.1 Solirubrobacteraceae bacterium | reverse complement strand
CGCGTCGCGCGCGAGGTCGGGACCGACGGCGTGCTCGGCGGCCAGGCCGAGGTCAAGGGCGCCAGCGGCACGTGGCGCGACCTGACCGAGAACGTGAACTTCATGGCGTCCAACCTCACCGACCAGGTGCGCCAGATCGCGGTCGTCACGACGGCCGTCGCCAACGGCGACCTCTCGCAGAAGGTCACCGTCGACGCCAAGGGCGAGGTCGCCACCCTCGCCGACACGATCAACTCGATGACCGACCGGCTGCGCGTCTTCGCCGAGCAGGTGACCGGCGTCGCGCGCGCGGTCGGCACCGAGGGCCGGCTCGGCGGTCAGGCGGAGGTCGAGGGCGTCAGCGGCACTTGGCGCGGCCTGACCGACAGCGTCAACCTCATGGCCGGCAACCTCACCGCGCAGGTGCGCAACATCGCCCAGGTCACGACGGCGGTCGCCAACGGCGACCTGTCGCAGAAGATCACCGTCGACGCGCGCGGCGAGATCGCCGAGCTGAAGAGCACGATCAACACGATGGTCGACCAGCTGTCGTCGTTCGCCGACGAAGTGACGAGGGTCGCGCGCGAGGTGGGCACGGAGGGCCGCCTCGGCGGCCAGGCCGAGGTCAAGGGCGTCAGCGGCACATGGCGCGACCTGACCGAGAACGTCAACCAGCTCGCGGGCAACCTCACGACGCAGGTGCGCAACATCGCCCAGGTCACCACCGCCGTCGCCAACGGCGACCTGTCCAAGAAGATCGACGTCGACGCGCAGGGCGAGATCGCCGAGCTGAAGGACACCATCAACACGATGGTCGACCAGCTCAACTCCTTCGCCGCGGAGGTCACGCGCGTCGCGCTGGAGGTCGGCACGCGGGGCAAGCTCGGCGGCCAGGCGACGGTCGAGGGGGTCAGCGGCACCTGGCGCGACCTGACCGAGAACGTCAACCAGCTCGCCGGCAACCTCACGACGCAGGTGCGTGCGATCGCGGACGTGTCGACGGCCGTCACGCAGGGCGACCTGACGCGCCAGATCGCCGTGGAGGCGCGTGGCGAGGTCGCCGAGCTGTCGCAGACGATCAACCAGATGATCGCCAACCTTCGCGAGACCACGAGGCGCAACGCCGATCAGGACTGGCTGAACACGAACCTCGCGCGGATCTCCGGCCTCATGCAGGGCCAGCGCGACCTCACGACGGTATCGCGCCTGATCATGTCCGAGATCTCGCCGCTCGTGACCGCGCAGCACGGCGCGTTCTTCATGAGGGAGTCCGTCGACGGCGACGACGCCGAGCTGCACCTCATCGCCAGCTACGGCTACCAGCAGCGCAAGAACGTCTCCAACCGCTTCAAGCTCGGCGAAGGGCTCGTCGGGCAGGCCGCCGTCGAGGGCAAGAGCATCCTCATCACGAACGCCCCGCCGGACTACATCAAGGTCACGTCCGGCCTCGGCGAGGCGGAGCCGGTGAACATCATGGTCTTGCCGATCCTCTTCGAGGAGCAGGTGATGGCGGTCGTCGAGCTGGCGTCTCTGAGCCCGTTCTCCGGCGTCTACCGGACGTTCCTCGAGCAGCTCGCCGAGACGCTCGGCGTCGTCCTGAACGCGATCATCGCCAACCGCCGCACGGAGGAGCTGCTCGAGCAGTCCCAGACGCTCGCCGAGGAGCTGCAGTCGCAGTCCGAGGAGCTGCAGGCCCAGCAGGAGGAGCTGAGGCGCTCCAACGCCGAGCTCGAGCAGCAGACGAAGTCGCTGCGCGCCTCCGAGGAGCTGCTGCAAAGCCAGCAGGAGGAGCTGCAGCAGACCAACGAGGAGCTGCAGGAGAAGGCCGAGCTGCTCAGCCGCCAGAATCGCGACATCGAGGTGCAGAACGCGGCGATCGAGACGGCGCGCGCCGACCTCGAGGAGAAGGCCAAGCAGCTCGCGCTCAGCTCGAAGTACAAGTCGGAGTTCCTGGCCAACATGAGCCATGAGCTGCGAACGCCGCTGAACTCGCTGCTCATCCTCTCCAAGCTGCTCGCCGAGAACCCCGACGAGAACCTGACGCCGAAGCAGATCGAGTTCGCCTCGTCGATCCACACAGCGGGCGCCGACCTGCTGGCGCTCATCTCGGACATCCTCGACCTCTCCAAGGTCGAGGCCGGCAAGATGGAGATCAGCCCCTCGCCGATCGAGCTGGCGACGATCTGCGAGTACGTCGAGCGCGCGTTCGGCTCGGTCGCCGAGCAGAAGGGGATCGAGTTTCGCGTTCGCACGACCGAGGACGCGCCGGCCTCCATCTTCACCGACGAGCAGCGCCTGCAGCAGGTCCTGCGCAACCTGCTCTCCAACGCCTTCAAGTTCACAGACGCCGGGCACGTCGAGCTCGAGCTCGCGGCAGCGCCCGAGGACACCCCCTACGAGCTGAGCCTGACGGTCAGCGACACCGGCATCGGCATCGCGGAGGAAAAGCTGCGGCTCATCTTCGAGGCCTTCCAGCAGGCCGACGGGACGACGAGCCGGAGCTTCGGCGGGACCGGCCTGGGGCTGTCGATCAGCCGTGAGATCGCGCGCGCGCTCGGCGGCGAGATCCACGTGCGCAGCACGCCCGGCGAGGGCAGCGCGTTCACGCTGCTGCTGGCGCCGTACAGCAAGGCGGTCGAGGCGGTGCAGGAGCCGGCGCCGGCGCTGCCGGTCGCCCCGGAGGAGCCCGGCGAGCCGGTCGGCAGGGCGCCCGCGCAGGCGCCGCCGCCGCGCGCGCCGGCGCGCGGCCTGCCGATCGATGTCGAGGACGAGCTGCCCGCGGGGCTGGAGGACGACCGCGCGCGGATCAGTCCGGGCGACCGCGTCGCGCTGATCGTCGACGACGACGTCGACTGCGCGATGCGCGCGCTCGTGCAGGCGCGCGAGCACGGCTTCCGCGGGCTCGTCGCGCGGCACGGCACAACCGGCGTCACGCTCGCCCATGAGCTGGCGCCCGACGTCATCGTGCTCGCGCTGCCGGTGCGCGGCGGCGTCGCGGTGCTCGACCAGCTCAAGCATCACCCGCGCACGCGCCACATCCCGGTGTACGCCTGCGGCGTCGCCGAGGAGCGGCTCGATGCGCTGCGCGCCGGCGCCGCCGGCTTCCTCGCGCGGCCGGTCGAGGCGGACGCGCTCGCCGCGGCCTACAGCGAGGCGGCGGCGTTCCTCGACAGCCCGGTCCGGCGCCTGCTCGTCGTCGAGGACGACGAGGTCCAGCGCCAGAGCATCGTCGAGCTCGTCGGCAACGGCGACGACGTCGACGTGACCGCCGTCGGCTCGAGCGAGGCGGCGCTCGCGGCGCTCGCGGGCGGGAGCTTCGACTGCATCGTGCTCGATCTCAAGCTGCCCGAGACGACCGGGTTCGACCTGCTCGACCACCTCAAGGGCGACGAGCGCCACAGCACGACGCCGGTCATCGTCCACACCGGCAAGGAGCTCACGCGCCGCGAGGAGACGCGGCTACGGCGCTATGCGGACTCGATCATCGTCAAGGACGCCGGCTCGCCGGAGCGCCTGCTCGACGAGACGGCGCTGTTCCTGCACCGCCCGCAGGCGGCGCTGCCGCCCGACAGCCGCGAGATGCTCGAGCAGCTGCATACGGCGGACGCCGTGCTGCCGGGCAAGCGGGTGATGATCGTCGACGACGACGTGCGCAACGTCTTCGCGCTGACGAGCGCGCTCGAGGCGCGCGGGATGGTCGTCCGCTTCGCCGAGAACGGCCGCGAGGCGATCGAGTCGCTCGACGCCGATCCCGCTGTCGATCTCGTGCTGATGGACGTGATGATGCCGGAGATGGACGGCCACCAGACGACGGCCGCGCTACGCGCCGACGCGCGCTTCGCCGACCTGCCGATCATCTCGCTGACGGCCAAGGCGATGAGGGGCGACCGCGAGAAGTCGATCGCCGCCGGCGCGTCTGACTACATCACCAAGCCGGTCGACATCGAGCAGCTCATCTCGCTCATGCGCGTCTGGCTCTACGGATAGCGGCCGATGGCCGGCGACGCGCACGACGAGGCTCGTGAGCGCATCGAGATCGACCTGCTGCTCGAGGCCATCCAACGCCGCTACGGCTACGACTTTCGCGGCTACGCGCTCGCGTCGCTGCGCCGCCGGCTGTGGCACCGCGCCTACGGCGAGGGGCTCAAGACGCTGTCGGGGCTGCAGGAGCGCGTCCTGCACGACCCGACCTGCATGGACCGGCTGCTGCGCGACCTGTCGATCAACGTCACCGAGATGTTCCGCGACCCCAGCTTCCACCGCGCGCTGCGCGAGCGGGTGTTCCCGCTGCTGCGCACGCATCCCTTCATCCGCGTGTGGAACGCGGGCTGCTCGACCGGTGAGGAGATCTACTCCCTCGCGATCGCGCTGCACGAGGAGGGCCTGCTCGAGCGCACCCGCATCTACGCGACCGACATCGACGCGGCGGCGCTCGACCGCGCCCGCAGCGGCTCGTTTCCGCTCGAGCGCATGCAGCGCTACACCGAGAACTACCTGCGCGCGGGCGGCACCGACGCCTTCTCGTCGTACTACACGGCGAGGGGCGACCATGCCCGCTTCGACCCCGCGCTGGGCCGCGGTATCGTCTTCGCGCAGCACAACCTCGTGACGGACGGCTCCTTCAACGAGTTCCAGCTCATCGTGTGCCGCAACGTGCTGATCTACTTCGGGCCCAAGCTGCAAGAGGAGGTGCTCGGCCTCTTCGGCGCGAGCATGACGCGCTTCGGGATCCTCGCGCTCGGCCGCAAGGAGTCCATCCGCCACTCTGCGCACGCCGACGAGTACGAGCCGCTCGTCGAGAGCGAGAAGATCTTCAGGCGGCGCACGTGACCAGGCTGACCCTCGTCGCGATGGGCGCCTCGTGGGGCGGGCTGCTCGCCGTCGAGACCGTGCTGGGGGCGCTGCCGGCCGAGTTCGCCGCGCCGGTGGTGATCGCCCAGCACCGCCAGTCGGACTCCAACGACAACATGCTCGTGCGGTTGCTCGACGCGCGCTGTGCGCTGACGGTCTGCGAGGCCGAGGACAAGCAGGGGCTCGATCCCGGCTGCGTGCTGGTCGCTCCGCCCGACTACCACCTGCTCGTGGATGCCGGTGCCGTCGCGCTGTCGGTCGACGCGCCGCTGAACTTCAGCCGCCCGTCGATCGACATCCTCTTCAGCTCGGCGGCCGACGCCTACGGCGACCGGGTCGCAGGCGTCGTGCTGACGGGCGCGAACGCCGACGGCGCGAGGGGCCTGGCGCAGATCGCCGAGCGCGGCGGGACGGCGATCGTGCAGGATCCCGAGGAGGCCGAGCGGCGCGAGATGCCCGACGCCGCGCTGCGGGCCGCCCCGGAGGCGCGCGTGCTCACGCTCGCGCAGATCGGGCCGGCGCTGGTGGAGCTCGCCGGAGCCGGGGTGGGGTCGGGATCGTGACCGGCGACACCGCGATCCTGCTCGTCGACGACGACGACAAGAACCTGCTCGCGTTCGAGGCCGCGCTCGAGCCGACCGGCTACCGGCTCGTCAAGGCGCGCTCCGGCGAGGAGGCGCTGCGCGCGGTCCTGCGGGACGACTTCGCGGCGATCCTGCTCGACGTCCAGATGCCCGGCCTCGACGGCTTCGAGACGGCGGAGCTGATCCGCACGCGCGAGCGCACGCGGAGTGTGCCGATCATCTTCGTCACCGCGATCAGCAAGGCTCCCGAGCACGTGTTCCGCGGCTACGGGGCGGGCGCCGTCGACTACCTCTTCAAGCCCGTCGACAAGGTCGTACTGCGCTCGAAGGTCGAGATCTTCGGCGAGCTGCACGAGCGCGGCCGAGCGGTCGCCGCCCGCGAGGAGCTGCTGCGGGCGACCTTCGAGTGCGCGCCGATCGGCATGGCGCGCGCCGATGCCGACGGCCGGCTGCGGCACGTCAACAAGGCGCTCACCGACGCGCTCGGCCGCGACGCCGGCGAGCTCGTGGGGCGCACCCTCGATGAGCTCGGGCCGCACAGCGACATCGGCATCGGCGCCGAGCAGCACGCGGACCTGCTCGCCGGCCGGATCGACCGCTACGAGGTCGAGCGGCGGCTCACGGGGCTGCGCGGGACGACGATCCCGGTGCTCGTCAGCGCCTCGCTCGCGCTCACCACCGGCACCGGGCGACCGGACCTGATCCTCCAGCTGCAGGACCTGCGCGAGCGTCACCGCGCGCAGCGCGACCGCGAGCAGCTCATCCGCGCGCAGACGGCACGCGCGACCGCCGAGGCCGCCGCAGAGCGCCTGCGGATCATGCAGTCGATCGCCGCCGCGGCGCTCGGCGCCGACGACCTCGAGGAGCTGCTGCGCGAGCTGCTGGACCGGATTCTCGAGGCGCTCGACGTCGACCGCGCGGCCGTCGTGCTGACCGACGAGGCGCCCGCCGTGGTGGCACGCGCGGCCGGCGGCGTGGACACGGTCGTCGCGCGCGAGGCGCGCGCGAACGTCGACGACCTCGTCGAGCGCGTGGTGTCGGAGCCCAGCCGACCGCTCGCGATCGCCGACGTCGCCGCCGCGGGGCTGGAGGCGAGCTCGCTCGGCCCCGCGATCACTTCGCTGCTGGCCGTGCCGCTGTCCGACGGCGACCAGG
This sequence comes from Solirubrobacteraceae bacterium, assembly GCA_035553935.1. GTDB lineage: Bacteria > Actinomycetota > Thermoleophilia > Solirubrobacterales > Solirubrobacteraceae > CADCVQ01. Next base: position 2,199 of record DATMJM010000231.1, on the reverse strand, counting down.
TGATCGGGTCGATCCACGTCGGCACGCTGACGCGGCGCGACTTCGACGAGGAGACGGCCACGCTCCTGCGCCTGGCCGCTGAGCGCGCCGGCCTGGCGATCGCGCGCACGCGCCTGTACGAGCGCGAGCGGCGGATCGCCGGCGAGCTGCAGCGCTCGCTGCTGCCGAAGGGGCTGCCGCGCGTGGCGGGCGTCGAGCTCGACGCGCGCTACCTGCCCGGAGAGAACGGGATGACGGTCGGCGGTGACTGGTACGACGCGATCGCGCTGCCCAGCGGCCGCGTGGCGCTCGCGATCGGCGACGTCGTCGGCCGGGGCATCTCGGCCGCGGCGACGATGGGTCAGATGCGCAGCGCGCTGCGCGCACTGCTCATGCAGGCCGACCACACGGGTGCGATGGCCGGTCGCCTGAACCGCTTCGCCCAGGCGCTCGGTCCCCAGGCGGTCATGACGACCGTCGTGCTGGCGATCCTCGAGCCGGCGACGGGCACCCTGCGCTACACGAACGCCGGCCACCCGCCGCCGCTCGTCGTCGACCCCGACGGCCGCGCGCACTATCTCGCCGAGGCGGCGTCCCCGCCGATGGGCGTCCTCGCGTCGCCGCTCTACCCGGAGCACACGACCGTGCTGGAGCCGGGCTCGACGTTTGTGCTGTACACCGACGGGCTCGTCGAGGAGGCCAGCGAGGTCCTCGACGTCGGCCTCGATCGGCTGCTGAACGCGGCGCGCGGCACGGGCGAGGAGGTCGCAGCGACGTGCGAGCGGCTCCTCGAGCACGGCATGAGCCCGTCGACGCAGCGGCCCGACGACGTGACGCTGCTGGCGGTGCGCCTGAGCGAGGTGCTGGGCGAGCATGTGACGCTCGACGTCTCGGGCCAGTCCGGCGGGCTGTTCGCGATGCGCCAGGTGCTGCGTCGCTGGCTCGCGGAGACCGCGGCCGACGATGACGAGGCCGAGGACATCATCATGGCCTGCAACGAAGCCTGCGAGAACTCCGTCGAGCACGGCTACGGCTTCGGCGATGACGTCTTCCAGGTGCGCTTCGACCACGCCCACGGCGAGGTGACGATCAGCGTGCGCGACACCGGCACCTGGCGTCCGCCGAACGACGAGCCCCACCGGGGCCATGGCCTGCCGCTCGTCCGCAAGCTCATGGACGACGTCGACGTGCAGCCGCGGACGGGCGGGACGACCGTCGTGATGCGCCGGCGGCTGGGCGCCTCGGGCGAGGCTCGCATGGCCGAAGGCACGGCCGGCGCGTCGGGACGGCCGGCTGGCGATGACTCGGGCTCAGCCCGAGTAACCGCCACGCGAGCGTCTCGCTGACCCCTTTCGGGTCTCAGACCGTGTGCTCGGGCGCCCACCGCCCGAGCAACAACGAGCGCCTACTGCACCGCCCGCGCCACCGCGCGCACGAACGGCGCCGCCAGCGGCTCGCTGCGCCGGACGGCCTCGGCGACGAGCAGCCCGACGACGACGTCCGCCACGTAGTGCTCGCCGAGGTACACGACGGCGAACGACGCCGCCGCGACGTACGTCCAGCCCAGCGCGCCGTACAGCGGCGAGACCTCGCGCAGGCCCATCGCCGTGATCGCCGCCGACGAGATGTGGTCCGACGGCATCGACCCCCAGGGGTTGCCGGGGACCTTGCCCTCCGCCGGCGGATCGCGCTTGAGCAGGTCGCAGACAACGATCCGCGCCACCCGCTCGATCTCGCCGCCCATGCGGCCCTCCTTCTCGGAGGCCCACCACGGCGGCGCCTCCGGGACGAAGAAGTAGAACGGGCACGTCAGGTGGTACGCAGCCGACAGCCGCGCCCCGGCGCGGGGCACGAACGCCTCGTGGCGCGCGAGCAGATAGGCCATCAGCAGCTGCGGGACGAACCACGAGCCGTAGACGATCGTCACCACGCGGTCCAGCGCCGTCACCTCGCCGCGCCGGCGCAGCGCGCGCTGCAACCGCACGCCCGGCGGCATCCCGAGGCCGACGAGCGTGTCGAAGCGGATCGGCTGGTCGACCCACAGGCGCCGGCGCAGCTTGTCGGGCTCGTCGTAGGGAAGCTCCCAGCCGAGCTTGAAGAGGTGCATGTACGCCGCGGCCATCGCGCCGTAGCGCGCCCGCCCCTTCGGCATCGCGATCGCCGTGCCGGCGAGCGGGACGCAGCCCACCGACAGCGTCACCGCCGGGTGCAGGTTCAGGC
>DATMJM010000230.1:0-4956 GCA_035553935.1 Solirubrobacteraceae bacterium | reverse complement strand
ACCGACGACGGCGCGGCGGCGCCGCCGAGGGTCACGCGGATCGAGCCCGCGCCGTCGTCGGTGACGGAGACCTGAGCCAGGCTCGAGAGCTTGTCGAGCAGCAGGTCGCGGCGGTCGAGCAGGTCGTTGGGCTGCGCGCCGACGCGCTGGAAGTCGCGGATCGCGCTGTTGAGGCTCGCCAGCTCGCGGGCCATGCCCTCGAGCGCGCCGCCGTCGCCGGTCAGCAGCGCGAGCTCCTGCGCGGCCTGCGCCTGCACGGTCTCGAAGCCGTCGTCGAGCGCGTTGATCGACGCGACGAGCGTGCGCGCGTCCGCGATGAGCGCGATCCGCGCGGCGCCGCTCTCGGGCGCGTTGGCGACGTCCGACCAGGAGCTCCAGAAGCTGTTCAGGCGCGCCGCGATGCCGTTGTCGCCCGGCTCGGCGAGGCGCATCTCGGCCTGCTCGAGCGCGCCCGTGCGCGCGGTGCCGTAGCCGGTCTGCATGTTCTGCGCGCGGTACTGCAGGTCCAGGAAGCCGTCGCGGATGCGCCGGTAGGAGATGACGTCGACCCCGGTGCCGAGCATCCCGGCCGGCGGGACCGCCAGCGCGCCGCTGGCCTGCACGACCGCCTCCTGGCGCGAGTACCCGAGCGTGCTCGCGTTGGCGACGTTGTGCGACGTCACGTCGAGCGCGCGTTGCTGGGCAAGCAGGCCGCGCAGCGACGTGTGCAGTCCCATGAAGGTCGAGATCGGCATGTTCCTCTAGGCCTCGTAGTCAACGACGTGATGTGGTGAGTGCTGGCGCGCCGCGGCGCGGGCGCCGGGATCCGGGCCGTAGCCGCCGGATTGCGGCATCCCGCCGAGCATCCGCGTGAGGTGCTCGACGAACGCGAGCTCCTGGCGCATGAGCGCGCGGTTGATCGCGTGCTCGCGCTCGACCTCGGCCAGCATCCCGCGCAGCTCGGCGCTGCGGGTGCGGGCCTCGTCGGCGTCGTCGTCGTCCATCAGGCCGGTCAGCTCGGCGAGCGTCACGGCCTCGGCCGGGATCCCGAGCATGCTGCCGGCGCGCCACAGCAGCTGTGTGCGCTCGCTCTCCAGGCGCCCGCGCGCGGCCATCTCGCCCTGGATGTCGGTCATCGTGGCGAGCACGCCGTCGACGTCGCGGCAGCGGATCGCGCCGCTCTGGCGCAGGACCTGGGCGAGCAGCCGGCGCGCTGAGCCGAGCTGCGCTTCGAGGTGCGCCAGGATGTCGCCGGCGATCGGCGCTGCCGTCATGACGCTCACGGCCGGTCGGTCCGCAGCTCGCGGACGAGGTCGGATGCCAGGCCGATGCCGCCGCCGGCGAGGAGCGCGTCGGCCATCGTGTCGGGCAGCATGTTCTTGTAGGCCTCCGTCGCGGCGCTCGCCGCTTCCTCGCCGCCGCCGATCGAGGACTGCATCGCCTTCGTGAGCTGGCCGAGCAGGATGCGCTCGAAGGCGAGCGCCGTGCGGTACTCCTGCTGCGCGCCTACGGCCCCCTCGCGGACCTCGCGCGGCAGCGTGACCCCGACGGGCAGGTCGACGGGCGGGATCACTGCTTGATCCCGTTGGCGATCGACAGCATCTGGTCCTGCGTGCGGACGGCCTGGCTGGCCATCTGGAAGCCGCGCTGCGCGGCCATGAGGTCGACCATCGCGTCGCCGAGGTCGACGTTGGACATCTCCAGTGCGCCCTGCGCGATCGTCGTGTCGCGGCCCGCCGCGCGGGCCGCGCCGCTGCCGGCGTTCGTCAGGTAGCGGCCGTTGCCGGCGTCGTCGAGCGCATGGGGGGAGGCGACGGCGGCGAGCGGCAGGCGGCCGAGCGGCCGGCCCTGCGCGAGGAGCGTGCCGTCGGAGGCGATCGTCAGCTCGTCGCTCGACATCCCCTGCGGCACCGTCACCGGCGGCTGCACGAGCGCGCCGTCGGAGGTCGCCACGCGGCCGCGCGCATCGATCTGCAGCGCGCCGTCGCGCGTGAGCGCAGTGCGGCCGTCGGGCAGGCGGACCTGCAGGAAGCCCGCGCCCTGGATCGCGACGTCGAGCGGGCGGCCGGTCGTCTGCAGCGCGCCCTGCGCCCAGCCGCGGCCGATCGACTCGGCGGCGGCACCGGCGCCCGCGCGGACGCCCGCGGCGCCGCCCGGGCCCGCCTGGCTCGCGACGAGGTCGCGGAAGCTCGTGCGCTCGTGCTTGTAGCCGGTCGTGTTGACGTTCGCGATGTCGTTGGACAGCGCGTCCATCCGCTTCTGCTGAGCAGTCATGCCGGTGGCGGCTGCGCGGAGGCCCTCGAGCACGGCCTAGATCCCCCCCACCTGGTTGGTCGACTTGGCGAGCGTCGAGTCGATCGTCGTGATGACGCGCTGGCCGGCCTCGAACGCGCGCAGCGAGCCGAGCATGGCGACCATCGTCGTGATCGCGTCGACGGCGCTGCCCTCCAGCGCGCCCTGGCGGACCGTGCCGGCGGCGCCGCCGGCACGCGGCGTGCCGGTGTAGAGGCTGTCGCCCTCGCGCCGCGCGGCGTCGAGCGCCACGACGCCGATCTGGCCCGCGGCCACATTGCCTGCGGCGCCGACGCGGACGGGCTGGCCGTTCGGCCCGAGCACCTCGTCCCCGCGGGCCGTGACGAGCGTGCCGTCGGCGGACACCCGGAACTGGCCGTCGCGGGTGTAGCGCGTGCCGTTGGGGCCGCGGACGGCGAAGAAGCCGTCGCCCTCGACGGCGAAGTCCAGCGGCTCGCCGGTGGTGCGCAGGGGGCCGGGCGTGAGGTCGGTCGTCTGGGTGGCGATCTGCGCGCCGAGGCCGAGCGGGCCGACCGCGGCGCCGCTGCTCGTGTCCTGCAGCAGCAGATCGCCGAAGCTCCGGGTCGTGGCGCGGTCGGCCTTGTAGCCGGCGGTGGAGGCGTTGGCGAGGTCGTGCGCGATGAGGTCCTGGCGGACCTGCTCGGCCATCATTCCCGACGCAGCGATGTAGAGCCCGCGTTGCATTGGGCAGGGTGATCGACCCCGAGCCGTCATCCTTGAGCCATGGACATGCTGCGCGTGGAGGGCGCGATGCTGCGCGCCCTGCTGCCCAACCTCGTCCTGCGCGAGGGGATGAGGGTGGTGGCCAGCGTCGCCGAGCGGGCCGGGCAGCGCGGCATCATCGTCCTCGCCGGCGTGCCGCTCGCGGCGCAGCTGCCCGACGACGTGCAGGCGGGCGACGTCCTGCGCCTGATCGTCGCCGAGACGAGCCCCGAGCGCGTCGTGCTGCGTATCGCCGACGCGCAGCAGGCGCCCCAGGCGCCGCCGGCGGCGGTCGCCGTTCCGCTGCCGGACGGCACGCGAGCGCAGATCACGGTGCAGGATCGCTCCGGCGGGTCGGGCGTCGGGAGCGACGGCGAGCAGCACGAGGTGCGGCTGACGTATGCGTCGGCGCGGCTGGGCGCCGTGGAGCTGCATCTCGCGCTGGCCGGCGATGCGGTGCGGGTCGGTGTGCGCGCACGCGCGGGGGCTCCATACCAGCTCGCCGAACGCCACGGGGCGGAGCTGCAGGCGGCGGTCGCGGCCGCGACCGGCAAGCCTGCGCAGGTCGTGGTCAGCGCGCGCCACGACCCGTTCGACGCGTATGCCTGAGCCTCCGGGAGATCGCCCGCGGCGGGTTGCGGCGCTGCGCTACGACGCGGGCGCCGACCAGGCGCCGCGCGTCGTCGCCTCCGGCCAGGGGCTCGTGGCCGACCGGATCATCGCCGAGGCCCGCGCGGCGGGGGTGCCGGTGCGCGACGACGCGGCGCTGGCCGAGGCGCTCGCGGGCCTGGACCTCGGAACGCAGGTGCCGGAGTCGCTGTACCGGGCGGTGGCGGAGGCGCTCGCGTGGGCGTACCGGTTGGAGGGGCGCGGGGCGTAGGCCGGCGCCGTCCTGTGGCGGCCCGCGGAACGCCTCGAGCGTCAGCCACGCCGCCTGGTGCGCGAGCGGGCCGAGCCGCAGGATCGCGCCCTCGTCGCGGTCCGGCGGCCGCTCCCGGTGCCGGCGCCGGCGCCTCATGGCGTGCCCGGATCGGACGCGCTCACGGTCCCAGCCGCTCGAAGATCCCGTCGGCCATGCGAAGAGCCCGGTCAGCCATCCGGTCGAACATCTCGAGGACGCGGGTACGCTGGCGTCACGACACCGAGATGCGTGACGACGAGCCAACCACCGAGGCGCTGCGCCTCGAGCAGCTGCGCCGCGAGGAGGCCGAGCGCGAGCGCGCCGAGCAGGCGGCGACCGAGCAGGAGGAGCGCACAGCCGGACGCCGCGCCGAGCGGGCTGCCTACCTGCGCGAGAAGCTCGACGAGCAGGCCGAGCACCCGGACGCGCCAGGCTGACGCCGCCCGCCGGGCGGCGGGCTCGTTACGCGACCTCGCGCAGCAGCTCGGCGTCGTTGGCGAGCGAGCGCTTGAGCGTCTTCTTCAGCTCGCCGTGGATCTGGCAGACGCGGCTCTCCGAGACGCCGAGGACCGCACCGATCTCGCGCAGCGTGAGGTTCTTGACGTACAGCAGCACGGCGACCTCGCGCTCGCGGCGGCCGAGGCCCGCGAAGGCGCGGCGGAAGGTCGCCTTGGCCTGCACTTTGGCGGCCTCGTGCAGCGGGTCCGTCGAGTCGTCGTCGCTGGGCAGCACGTCGATGCGCTCGACGCTGGCGCCGTCGTGGGCGAGGACCAGCGTGTTCAGCGACGTGACATCGGAGGCGACGAGGTCGCGCTGGCGGTTGCGCAGCTCGGCGGGCGTCATGTTCAGCGCGTCCGCCAGCTCGCAATCCGACGCGGAGCGCCCGTGGATCGAGCGAAACTCGGTCTGCACGCGGCGCATGTCGCGCTCCCAGCGGCGCAGCGAGCGAGGCGCCCAGTCGCCGCGGCGCAGCTCGTCGATGACGGCGCCGTGGATCCGCGTCCAGGCGAACTGCTCGAGCGTGGCGCCTTTCTCGGGGTCGTAGCGGTCCAGCGACTTGA
>DATMJM010000229.1:0-3917 GCA_035553935.1 Solirubrobacteraceae bacterium | reverse complement strand
ACTTGCTGCCGCGCGCAGGCGGTCGACCACCCATCGGTCGCCGCTGGGCTCGGTCGCCAGCAGATGCGGCGTGATCGCCGCGTTGCTGGCGCCGTCGTGCGCGAGCATTCGGGCCGCCAGCTTGTGGCTGGACGCGCGCCGGCCTGGAGCGAGCTCCTTGTAGACCGTCGTGCGCACGATCGGGTGGATGAACTGCAGCGGGCGCCCCTCGCGGAGGATCGCGGCTCCGGCGAGCGCGTCAGCGGCGTCCCCGGCGGCGTCGAGGTCGACGTCCGCGAGCGCTGCTGCATGACGCAGCTCTGCGCTCGCGCCGAGCACGGCCACCGCGAACGCTAGCTGGCGTGCGGCCGGGCCCAGCTGTCGCAGCCGTGCCAGCGTGGCTCGCGCGATCGATCGCGGCGCGATGTGCGTGACGCGGGCGGTGCTTGTGTCGTCCGCGGCGACGCCGTCGGCCTGCAGCGCACGCACGAGCTCTCCGAGCAGAAACGGATTGCCCGCCGTCGCGTGATGGCAGGCGCGCGTGAACCCGCTCGAGCCCGCCTGCCCGAGCAACTGCGCAACGAGCTGAGCCGTCGCCTCCTGGCTGAGCGCCTGCGGGCGCAGCACGCTGCTGCCAAGCGCCGGCTCGGCAACCGCCGGCAGCGCCTCGTTCGCGCCCTCGCCGACGCGTGAGGCATAGACGATCAGGACCGCGAGCTCGTCGACGCGACGGGCGAGGTAGGAGACAAACGCCAGCGAAGCATCGTCGGCCCAGTGCGCATCGTCGACGACGAGCAGCAGCGGCTGCTCGATCGAAAGGTTCGCGGTCAGCCAGTAGAGGCCATGCAGGACCGCGCCGCGATCCGGGCTTGGCTGCACCTCTGGCGTCGTTGTAGAGACGACGTGTGCCGCGAGCCCAGCCGCGCCCGCCAGCCAGCGCCTTTGCTCGGCCGGCTCTGCCGCCACCAGCGGCGCTTCGAACAGCTGACGCACGACGCCGTAGACAAACTCGCGCTCAAGCTCGCCGCCGCGTGCGACGAGCACGCGCATTCCCGCGTCTCTCGCCACATTGGTGGCGTGCGCGAGCAGCGCGGTCTTGCCGATCCCTGCCTCGCCCTCGAGCGCAACCACGGCGCCTGCTCCTGCGGTCGCCGCCGCGATCGCCGCCCGGAGCTGCTCGAGCTCGTGATCGCGTTCCAGCAACCCCGCGGCCACCGGTGCTGCAGGGGTCGTCATCGACCGATTCTCCTCGGTCGTCACCGCAAAAGTCCAGGGGTCCTTCCACGTCGCCGAACCAGACGCTGCCGTGCACGATCACCGCATGGATCGCTCGACCACCAGGAGGCAGGCCATGCGACGCAGGCTCATCATCACGACGGCTCTGGCCGCGATCGCCACCCTCGCGATGGGGTCGGTAGGACCGCTCGGCGCCACCGCGAAGAGCAAGCGAGTGGCGCAGCTGAGTTGTGCGTTTGAGCTGTATGCGCAGGGTCCGCCCCAGGGCGTGCCGCCGAGCGCCAACAGCTTCGGACTCGTCTCGTGCCCACGCGCGTTCGGCAACGGCCTGCACTACGGCTCCGCCACCGCGACATCGACCGGTGACGGTCAGGGCACCGTCGCAGTGCGCTTCAAGAAGTACTTCGACCGCGGCACGATCAGCGGTACGGTGGCGGGAACATTCACCGCCGTGAGCGAGATGAACATCACCTACCAGGGAGCCGTCACCGTGACCGGCGGAACCGAACGGTTCAAGCACGTCAAGGGCAGCGGCACGCTCGCGTGCACCTCGGCCAACGGTGGCCCCCGCAAGTCATGCATCGTCGACCTCAGACTGACCGGAATCTGAGATGGCCAACGAGCACGGGTTCTACGCGCACGCACCGCGATTGCTCCTGGCGATCGTCGTCGCAGGCGCGCTGAGCTCCTGCGGCGGTGACGCAGCGCCGAAGGCCACGGACGGCAAGGCGGCGTTTGACGCAGAGAAGCTCACCAGGCAGGCGTCTGGCCCGAATGCGGCCGCGAGGTCGGGCAAAATCGATGGCTCGGTGCAGATCACGCTGAAGGGGGTGCCGGAGTTCTCCGAGCCGTTCTCGTCGTCGGTGACCGGCCCGTTTGTGTACCGCAAGGGCGCCGCGCTGCCCGACTACGAGCTCGAGATGGCCGTGCGCGACTACGGCGTCGAGCTGTCGTCGGTGCGCGGCAGGTCGTATGTCAGTCTCGGTGAGACCGGATACGCGATGCCACCGGCCGTCCGCCGCCGACTCGTCCGCTCGTCGGCGCGCGGGCGCAACGGGCTGACGCGAACGCTCGAGCAGTTCGGCATCGCGCCGTGGCGCTGGGAGACCGACAAGCGCGTCGCGGGTACCGAGCAGATCGATGGGCGGCAGGTCGTCCGCATCAGCACGAGCTTCAACGCCGGACGCATCCTCACGGACGCCAACACGCTGATGGGCGTGCTGAGCTCGCTGGGGATCATGCGCGCTGTCGGCCTACCTGCGCAGATCACGCGACGCGCTCGCAAGCTCATTGTGAAGTCGGTGACTTCGAAGGTCGGCGCGTCCTGGATCGCCGTCTCGGACAAGGTCATCCGGCAGTCGGGCTTCACGATGCGCTTCAAGGTCGCCAAGGCCGATCAGGCCGCGCTTGGCGGGATCACGGGCGGTACGGTCGTCGGCAAGCTCATGGTCACCGAGGTCGGCAAGCCCCAGAGCATCAAGCCGCCCGAAACGGTCGCGCCATACGCCGATTTCGCGCTCGCGCTCGACGCCCTTGCCGACGCACAACGCTGACCAGGATCGGATCCGCATGACACACGACGTCACGCTGTACATGTCCAACGAATCAGCCCCGTCGCTGACGGCGCGGCTGATGCTCGAACACAAACGGATCGATCACACGTGCAAGCACCTGATGGTCGGCCCGCATGCGTTCGCGATGCCGCCACGCGGGTTCGAGATGATGACCGTTCCAGCCATGAGGATCAGCGGCCGGCCCGTCCAGGGCTCGCGGGTCATCTCGCGCGCCCTCGACGAGATCCAGTTCCAGCCGCCGCTGTTTCCGGCCGATCCGCAGCGCCGCCAGGGCGGTCGTCGAGGCCGAACGGCGCGGCGAGGAGCTGCAGGACGCCGTGCGGCGCATCGTGCTCTGCGCCGCCCGGCGTGACCACAGCGTGTTTCTGACCGTCTACGGCCATGCCAAACCATTCATGCGTGCACCCCAGCGCCTCTCGCGCGGGCTGGTCATCAAGCTCGCCAGCGCCGGACACCATGCCTCGGACTTCGCCGGCGAAGAGGATGTCGCCGCCCTCCCCGCACGCCTGGATCAGATCGACGCGTGGATCGACGATGGGCTGCTCAACGGGCAAGAGACCAACGCGGCCGACTTTCAGCTCGCGCCAAACATCGCGCTGCTGCTGCGCTTCGACGACCTCGCACCGCACATCGAACACCGGCCCGCCGCCCAACTGGCGCGGCGCTTCGTACCGCACAGCGGCGAGCCGATCCGGGCCGTGCTGCCAGACGCTTGGATTGCGTCACTTCGCGCCACGCCCAGCACCACACCGCCTCGAGGCCCGGCGGTCCAGGAGACCTGATGGACCCCCGCATCCACCTACAGGTCGCAATCGAAAGAGACCACGAGCCGATCTGCGGCACCCTCGTCGACAGCGCCGGGACCACGTATGCCTTCACCGGCTGGATGGAACTCATGTCCGCGTTCGACAACGCCCGCTACACCGCCGACGCCTATGCCGCCGAGCCACCTAGCGATCACGCGTAGCCGGTCAGCGCACTCGGGGCGTCCCGGTAGCGGTTCCGGCACTCTCGCTCGTGATCGGATCGCCCCGAACGGCGTCGTCGCCGCGCGTGCTAATCCGGCTCTCGGTCGGTTCAGCAGGCGACGCTCCGGCAGCTTCCATGAGCCAAACCCATCTGGTTTTT
>DATMJM010000228.1:0-5119 GCA_035553935.1 Solirubrobacteraceae bacterium | reverse complement strand
GGCTGGGGATGCTCGTCGGCGTCTCGGTGGGCTTCGAGCTCGCGCGCGAGCTCGAAGCCCACCGAGACGCCGACGAGCATCCCCAGCCGCGTCTCCTCCTCCACGAGCGCCTGCACGGCGGCGACGCGCTCGGAGGGGTCGGCCGTTCCCGCCGCCGCCGCAAGCTGCGCGTCGTGCGCCTGGTCAAACCAGCCGCCGTGCTGCAGCGCCGCTCCCAGCACGCGCTGCAGGCCGGGCGCCGCATGCGTCACGATCTCCTGCGCGTGTCCGAAGCGGTCGGGATCCGACAGCGCCTCGACCGCGGCGTCGACCTCCTCGGCGCTGTAGCGCTCGCCGGTCATACGCGTGAGCGCTCCAGCGTCGCGAAGAGCAGCCCGGCGATGGCGCCGATCGCGGCGCCGACGAGGCCGGCGAGTGCGCTGCCCTGCGAGAGCAGCGGGATGCACAGCAGTACGGCGGCGATCACGAGCACCCCGAGCAGATCGGCCTCGCCGGTGTCCTCGCCGCGCGAGCGCGCGAGCAGGACCGGGACGACCCATGCGCACAGCAGCCCGAGCGCGGCGCCGTGGCTGCCGATGACCAGCGAGCCGGAGTCGACCGCGAGCGCGATCGCGATCGCGGCCGGGCCGCACAGCAAGAACAGCGCGATCACGGCCAGCGGCCCGCGGCGGCGCTCGATGAGCCAGCCGAACAGCCCGATGCCGACGGACGCGGCGAACTGCGCGCCGATGCCGGTGTTCAGCAGCGAGGCGGCGAGGTAGAACCAGACCTCGTAGCCGAGCGTGCGGATCGTCAGGTCGTTCAGCGGGACGAAGGGCAGCGTCAGCCACAGCCCCAGCGAGAGGCCGACGAGGACGATCGTCGCGTAGGGCCGGCCGTGCTCGTCGCCGCGGACGCCGGCGATCTCGCCGCTGCGCAGCCCGCCCAGGCGACCGGCGCCCGGCTTGGACGCCTTCGGCTTGGACGCGCTCGTCGGACCCGAGCTCCTGCGCCCGCCGACGCGCGGCCCCCGCTTCGGCGGCTTGGGAGGCGCGTCGGGGCGCTCGATGCGGGGCGCGCGCTTGCGCAGCCGCGTCCCGCAGTACGGGCACTCGGTGATGTACGGGCTGACCTCCGCCTGGCAGTTCTTGCACACCACGAAGAGGTCTGGGGAGGACATGGCCAACCGATTCTAGGGCGCGCGTACGAACGCCCGTCGAAGAAACGCCAATCCATGCATGGATCTCTCATCTCCGGTTGCAGCCGACCGATAACGAGTGATATGCGACGCGCGGCGCAGATCCGCAGGACCGCTCCGAGCGCCACCCGCAGGCTCGTCCTGTCGGACCTGCACTTCGGCTCAGGCGACGAGCTCGCGCACCATCCGCGTGCCCTCGAGCGCCTCGAGCCGCAGCTTCGATGGGCGCAGGAGCTGCTGATCAACGGCGACCTGTTCGAGCTTATCTTCGGGCCGCTGCATGTCGCCGTCGAGCGCTCGCGGCCGTTCTTCGAGCTCGTCGACCGCACGGTCAGGGCCGTGCGCTTCATCCCTGGAAACCACGATCACCACTTCGTCTCCCGCGCGAGCGACGAGCGCCGCATGGCGGCCGTCACCGGCGACGATCCCGGCGCCGCCTTTCGCGTACCGCCGGCCGAGCGCGTGCTCCGCGCGCTGTGCCCGCGCGTGAACGTCGTCACGAACTATCCCGTCGCGACGCTCGACGGCGTCACGTTCCAGCACGGCCACTACATCAGCCCGCACGTCGAGAGCTTCGGCTGGCGGATGCTCGACCGCCTGTCCTGGCAGCTGGCGGGGTCGCAGCGCCCCGACCGGCTCTCGGTGACCGATTACGAGGCGCTGCAGGCGCCGCTGCTGGAGCTCATGTACGAGATGGCGAACCTCCCGCAGGGCGTCCGCGCACAGCAGAGCTTCGAGCGCTGGCTCGTCGGCGCCGGCGCCTGGATGCGCGCGCCGACCAAGGTCACGAGGCAGGTCAGCGGCCTCGCGGCGGGGCTGCTGCGGCGCGGCTCGGCCGCCGAGCTTCGCGAGCACCCGGACCTTCCCGGCGAGCAGGCGCGCGCGGCGATCACGGCGGTCTGCGCGAACCTCGACGTCCCGCACGCAGACGTGTGCTTCGCGCACACGCACGCGCCGCTGAGCGCCGCGCCGTCGACGGACGAGGGGGCGCGCTGGCGCCTGCACAACTCCGGCAGCTGGATGTGGGACCGGCGCCTGCGCGACCACCCGCAGTACCGCGCCACGAGCTGGCCCGGCACCGCGCTGCGGGTGCAGGGCGACGAGATCGAGCTCGTCGAGCTGCTCGCCGACATGAACGAGCGCGACCTCAGCGCGATGGTGCCGGGGCGGCCGGTCGAGCTGCGGCCGCCGCGGCAACCCGTGCGCCGCGCGCGGCTCGCGGCGCTGCGCGCGGCGCAGCAGGCCGCGCGGCGGGTCTAGATCGCGGTCGCCGCGACGATCTCGGCCATGACCTCGTTGAGGTCGGTGTTGGCCTCGTAGACGACGCACTGGCGGGTGGCGCCGTTGCCCCGCTCGAGCAGGTCGCGGATGCCGTCGAGCGCGGCGGCGCCACCGAGCTGCTGCGCGTGCGGCTCGAGGCGCGCGAGCAACCGCCTGGTGAGCGCCTTGGTCGTGACGCGCTCGCTGGAGGGCAGGTCGACGATCTCGCCGTCGAGCCCGTGGCGGGCGGCGAGCCACTTGTTCTCGTCGAGCATCTGCCAGGGGTACTCGGCCAGCTTCTCGCCGGCCGCGAAGTGCTCGGCGAGCTCGTGCACCATGGCCTGGATGAGCGCCGTTAGCGCGATCGTGTGCTCCAGGCGCGTCTGCGAGTCGCAGACGCGGATCTCGACGGTGCCGAGATTGGGGTGCGGGCGCACGTCGTACCAGAGGTACGTGTAGTCCTCCATGACCCCGCTGGAGACCATGAACTCGACCTGGCGCTGCCAGTCGCCCCAGTCCTTGTAGGCCGGCGGCATGCCGACGCGCGGAAACGCGCGGAAGATCGGCGTGCGGGTCGACAGCAGGCCGGTCCGGTCACCGCGCCAGAACGGCGAGTTGGCGCTCAGCGCGAGCAGCACGGGGATGTGCACTCGCATGCCGTTGGCGACGTGGATCGCCTTGTCGGGATCGTCGAGGCCGACGTGCACGTGCATGCCGAAGATGAGCTCCTGGCGTGCCACGAAGCGCAGCGCCGAGATGAGGTCGCGATAGCGCGGGCGCGCGACGATCCGCTGGTGCTCCCACATCGCGAACGGGTGCGTGCCGGCCGATCCGATCGCCAGCCCGCGAGCGGCCGCCGCCTCGCGGACGTTCTTGCGCAGCGAGCGCAGCTGGTTGCCGGCCTCGCCGGTGTCGGCGCACGGCTTCGTCGCGATCTCGAGCACCGACTCCATGAGCTCGGGCTTGATCTCTCCATCCTCGCGCTCGGTGTTCGCCGCGCCCGCGTCCTGGAGCAGGGATTCGATCGCGTTCACGAGCGCGAAGCTCTCCCCGTCGACGATCATGAGCTCCTCCTCGACGCCGACCGTGTAGCTCGGCCCGGTGAAGTTCTCGCGCATCGCGCCGCAGCGTACCCGGATGCGTGCAACGGCTCGTTCGTGCCGCCGCGGCGCCGCCTAGCGTTCAGTGCCGATGTCCACCGGACGCCTCATCGTCGCGCTGCTCGCCGTGACCGCCGCCGGCGCCGGCGGCGTGGGCGCGGCCGGGCTGCTCGAGCCCGGCTCCGGCGAGCGGCGCGGCACGGCCGCGGCCGGCGAGCGCGTCGGGCGCGTCGTGAAGGTCGTCGACGGCGACACGATCCACGTGCAGATCGGGGCGGCGCGCGAGAAGGTGCGCTACATCGGTGTCGACACGCCCGAGACGCGACACCCGACGAAGGGCGTGCAGTGCTTCGGCAAGAACGCCGCGGCCTTCAACGCCGAGCTCGTGGCCGGCGAACGCGTCCGGCTCGTCCGCGACGTCGAGGAGCGCGACCGCTACGGGCGCCTGCTGGCGTACGTCTACCGCGTCCGCGACGGGCTGTTCGTCAATGCCGAGCTCGCCCGCCTCGGCTATGCGCAGCCGCTGTCGATCCCGCCCGACGTGCGCTTCGCCGATCGCTTCGCCGCGCTGGCGCGCGCGGCCCGCGAGCAGGGCCGCGGGCTGTGGTCGGCATGCTGAGCGCGGGCGATCTGGGCTAATCTCCGTAACGCATGGCAACCAAGATGCGCCAGTCGCTAGACGAGTTCGAGCGTGCCTTCGTGGAGGAGACCCACACCGACCGGGTGCGCCGCGAGTCGCTCCGGCGCAAAGCCATGCTGCGCTCGCGTCAGCGCAACCTCGAGAAGGTCCACAAGCGCGGCACCGCGCGCTTCATCATGCTCGTGCTGATGATCATCGGGACCGCCGTCGTCGTGACGATCGCGATGTTCCAGACGCTCGCGTACGTGATGGGCTGACCGGCGCGCCTATGAGCTGAGCTTGCGCAGCGCCTCGTTGACGTCGCCGCCGGCGGTGACCTGGCCGCGCTCGGCCTGGATCTCGAGATAGACCTCTTTGCGGAACACCGGGATGTCGCGCGGGGCCTGGATGCCGATGCGGACCTTCTCCCCCATGATCGACAGGACGGAGATCTCAACGTCGTCTCCGATCATGATGCTCTGGTTGGACTTACGTGTCAGGACCAGCATGTTTTGGCCACCTTCCTTGTTGCCGCGACAACTCAAGCAGGTCAGCCGGGCAAACACAACAGCGCAGAGGACCCGTCATCGTTACCTCCCATGGTGCCAGATCGGCTGCCGCGCCCGTTCTTGTAAGGTCCGCGCCCATGGCACGACGCTCATTGCGCCCGCATCTCAACCAGATTCGCGGTTGGGTCCGACAGGGCCGCACCGATGCCTGGATCGCCCATCAGCTCGAGGCGACGGTCCAGCAGATCGAGACCTTCAAGAAGGACAACGACCTTGCGCCCGCCGACCCGGAGAACGGGGACGCCGCCGGCGCTGACTTCGACGACGAGATCGACCTGCGCGCCGAGGACGACGCGCTCGTCGCGGCCGAGCTCGAGGCCGCCGAGGCCAAGCGCGCCGAGGAGGAGGCCGCGCGCAAGGCCGAGGAGGAGGCCGAGGCGGCTCGCAAGGCCGA
>DATMJM010000227.1:0-2505 GCA_035553935.1 Solirubrobacteraceae bacterium | reverse complement strand
CATGCTGGCGCGGCTGCTCGTCCTCGCCGGCTGCGAGGTGACGCTCGCCGACCGCCACGGCGAGCGCCGCGCGCAGGCGCGGGCGTTCGCCGCGCATGCCGTCCAGCGCCTCGAGCCGGCCGTCCCACGGCCTCCATCACGAGGTCGTGGCCGGCCGGCTCGAGGCGCTGGACGGCATGCGCGGCGAACGCCCGCGCCTGCGCGCGGCGCTCGCCGTGGCGGTCGGCGAGCGTCACCTCGCAGCCGGCGAGGACGAGCAGCCGCGCCAGCATGAGGCCCATCGTGCCGCCGCCGAGCACCGCCGCATGCGCGCCCGGCCGCGCCGCGCTGCCGGCCCGCGCGACGGCATGGACGGCGGCCGCGAGCGGCTCGGCCATGGCAGCGCCGGCGGCATCCAGTCCGGCGGGCACCGCGTGCAGCGCGCCGAGCGGTGCGGCGATCCGCTCGGCGAAGCCGCCGAGCACCCACCGCATCCGCTCGCACAGCTGCGTGCGTCCCGCTGCGCACGACCGGCAGCTCCCGCACGGCAGCGAGTCGCCGACGAGCACCCGCTCCCCCGTGTCGTCGCGTACGCCGACGGTCTCGTGGCCGAAGCGCGCCGGGTAGGGACCGAGGATGATGTGCCCGTAGCGCAGGCACTTCACGTCGGTCGCGCAGGCCGTCGCGGCCTCGACCGTGACGAGCACCTCACCCTCTGGATCGGCGACGTCCTGCACCCGCAGGTCGCCCGGGCCGTGCAGGAGCGCGGCCCTCATGGCTCGACCACCGCCTTCATCGCCGCGCCGCTGCGCTGCAGACCCAGCGCCCGCGCGGTCTCGGCGAGCCCCACGCGATGCGTGACGAGCTCGCGCGGATCGATGCGGCCCGCACCGATCAGGTCATGCGCGGCACGCATGTCGGCCGGTCCCGCCGACCAGCTCGAGCAGACGGTGATCTCGCGCAGGAAGAGCTGCTCGGCGTCGAGCCCGAGCGCGGCGCCCGGCTTCGTCGTCGCGTACAGGCACAGCGTGCCGCCCGGGCCGAGCGCGGCCGCCGCGCCGGCGATCGCGTCGGGCTGCGCGGTCGTGACGAAGGCGACGTCGACCGGCTCGTCACGGTGGTGTGCGGCACCCCAGGCCTCGGCGAGCCGCCGGCGCTCGTCGCGCGGCTCGCGGATCCAGACGGCGTCGGTGCCGCGCGCGTGCGCGGCGCCGACCGCGAGCAGCCCGTTGGACCCGGCCCCGACGACGAGCAGCGAGTCGCCCGCCGCGACCCGCGCGCGGTCCAGCGCGCGCAGCACGCACGCCAGCGGCTCGACGAAGGTGCCAGCGAGCGGGTCCAGCGCGCCGAGGGCGAGCAGCTCGGGCACGAGCGGCGCCTCGACGCGCACCTGCTCGGCGAAGCCGCCGGGGTCGAGCGCCGTCGCGCGGAACTGGTCGCAGAGCGTCTCGTGCCCGCGGCGGCAGCGCCGGCACTCGCCGCACGGCGCGTGGTGGTGGACGACGACGCGATCGCCCGGCGCCACGGCGGTCACGCCGGCGCCCGCCCGCAGCACCTCGCCGACGACCTCGTGGCCGAGCACCGCCGGCAGCTTGCGCGCGACGTAGGCATCGCTGACGTCGGACCCGCAGACACCGCAGGCGAGTACGCGGCAGACGACCTCGCCGGGTCCCGCCACCGGATCGGGAAGCTCCTCGACGACGACGTCGTGCGGGCTGGTGGAGCGGGCCGCGAGCAACGTCAGCGGGCGGCGGCCGGGTCGAGCAGTGCCGCGACCGACGCGGTCGTCGGCGGCGACGCGATGCCGCGCTCGGTGACGAGCGCCGTCACGAGCTCGGCGGGCGTCACGTCGAAGGCCGGATTGCGGCACGGCGTGTCCTGCGGCGTCAGCAGGGCGCCTCCGGCGTGTCGGACCTCGTCGGCCGCGCGCTCCTCGATCACGATCTCGTCGCCGGTGGCGGTCGCCGGATCGATCGTCGACGTCGGCCCGGCGACGATGAACGGGATTCCCGCGGCGCGCGCCGCCAGCGCGTGGGCGTACGTGCCGACCTTGTTCGCGGTGTCGCCGTTGGCGGCGACCCGGTCGCAGCCGACGATCACCGCGTCGACCTCGCCGCGCCGCATGAGCCCTGCCGCGGCGCCGTCGACGAGCAGCTCGTGGGTGACGCCGGCGCGGCGCAGCTCCCAGACCGTGAGCCGCGCGCCCTGCAGCAGTGGCCGCGTCTCGCAGGCGAGCACCCTGACGCCGCCGTCGCGCGACGCGAGCTCGAGCGCCACCGCGAGCGCCGAGCCGGTGCCGCCGCAGGCCAGCGCCCCGGTGTTGCAGTGCGTGAGGATGCGCCGCGCGCCCGCGAGCAGCTCGGCGCCCGCAAGCGCGATCGCCAGGCTCGCCGCGTCCTCCGCGGCGTGGATCGCCTCGGCCTCGGCGCGCGCGGCCGCGGCGCGCCCGCCGTGCGGCTGCGCGAGCGCGGCGGCCTGCACGCGGTCGACGGCCCAGGCGAGGTTGACGGCTGTCGGCCGCGCCTC
>DATMJM010000226.1:0-7035 GCA_035553935.1 Solirubrobacteraceae bacterium | reverse complement strand
CCATGCCACAGACCGTCATCCTCGGCTCCGCCCGCACCCCGATCGGGAAGATGGGCGGTGGCCTGTCGTCCCTGCCCGCCACCGAGCTCGGCGGCATCGCGATCAAGGCAGCGCTCGAGCGCGCCAACGTCGACGGCGGCGAGATCCAGCACGTGATCATGGGCCAGGTCCTGCAGGCCGGGCAGGGTCAGATCCCGTCGCGCCAGGCGCAGATCAAGGGCGGCATCCCGAAGGAGGTCTCCTCGGAGACGATCAACAAGGTGTGCGCGTCGAGCGTGCGCGCCGTCGGCCTGCTGGACTCGCAGATCCGCGCGGGTGACGTCGAGATCGGCGTCGCGGGCGGCATGGAGTCGATGTCGGGCGCGCCGTACATGCTGCCCAAGGCGCGCTTCGGCTTCCGCATGGGCGATGCGAAGGCGCTCGACGCGATGGTCCATGACGGCCTGACGAACCCCTTCAGCGGCCGCCAGATGTTCGACGAGGCGACCGAGGTCGGCGACGAGCTCGAGATCACGCGTCCGGACCTCGACCGCTGGGCGCTGCGCAGCCACGAGCGCGCGATCGAGGCGACCGACAGCGGCCGCCTGCCCGAGGAGATCGTGCCGGTGACGGTCAAGGGCCGCAAGGGCGACACCGTGGTCGAGGTCGACGAGGCGCCGCGCCGCGGCTCGACGCTGGAGACGCTCGCCAAGCTGCCGGGGCTCATCAGCAAGGAGGGCTCGCACACCGCCGGCAACTCGCCCGGCGTCAACGACGGCGCCGGCGCGATCGTCGTCGCCTCCGACGAGTGGGCGCAGCGCAACGGCCGTGAGATCCTCGCGACGATCCTCGCCCAGGCGCAGACCGCCGAGGACTTCGCCTATCTCGCCCGCACACCGGCGGCAGCCGCGCAGCTCGCGCTCGAGAAGGCGGGCCTGACGGCCGACGAGATCGACCTGTGGGAGATCAACGAGGCGTTCGCCTCCGTCAGCCTCAACTCGATGCGGATGCTCGGCATCGACGAGGACAAGGTCAACGTCAACGGCGGGGCGATCGCCCTCGGCCATCCGATCGGCGCCTCCGGCGCGCGGATCATCGGCACGCTCGTGCACGAGCTGCGCCTGCGCGGCGGCGGGCTGGGCTGCGCCGCGATCTGCTCGGGCGGGGGGCAGGGCGACGCGATCATCCTGAAGGTCTGAGCGCGCTGGGGCCAGACGTGGAGGACGCCGCAGGACCGCGCGGCGCGGCGTTCTTCGACCTCGACCGCACGCTCATGGCCGGCTCGTCGGGCTGGCACTTCGTGCGCGCGGCCTACGAGCAGGGGATGATCGACCGCCGCCGACTCGCCGCCGACCTGGTCGACGCGGCGCGGTTCCGGCTGTGGGGCTCGACCGACGCGGGCACCGCGAAGGTGCGCGCGCGGATCGGCACGTACCTCGAGGGCGTCAGGGAGCGCGACCTGCGCCGCATGGCGCCGCGCGTGCTGTCGGGCGTCCTGCCGCGCCTGTACCCGCAGATGCTCGAGGTCGCCTATGCCCACCAGGACGCCGGCCGGCTGATCTACATCTGCACCGCGGCGTCCGAGGAGATGGCGAGCCTGCTGTCGCTCGTACTCAGCTTCGACGGCGGCCTCGGGTCGCGCTCGGAGGTGCTCGACGGCGTGTACACCGGACGCGAAGGGGGGCTGTTCACCTACCGCGAGGGAAAGGCGCAGGCGATCCGCGAGCTCGCCGCGCGCCGGGGGCTGGACCTCTCGCGCAGCTACGCCTACTCCGACTCCGAGTCCGACCTGCCGATGCTGCGGGCCGTCGGCCATCCCGTGGCCGTCAATCCCGACAGCGCGCTGGCGCGCCTCGCCGCCGAGGAGGGCTGGGAGGTGCTGCGCTTCGACCGCCTGCACCGCCGTCTGAAGCTCGCCGCCGCCGCGCTCGCCGCCGCCGCGGCCGGCGGCGCCGGCCGCGCCGTGGTCCGCCGCACGGCACCGGCGCCCCCGACGCGCCGCCCGCCGCGGCGCCGTCCCGCGGCGAACGCCGCGCCGCGTCGCATCCAGCGCCGATAGCCGCCCGCGCAGCGGATAGCGTTGCCGCCCGTGAACACGCACGGGCTGAGCGACGACCAGAAGGACATCCGCGAGCTCGCCGCGCAATTCGCGGACGAGGTCGTCGCGCCGCAGGCGATGCAGTGGGACCGCGAGCACCGTTTCCCCAAGGACGTCGTACGGCAGCTCGGTGAGCTCGGCCTGATGGGCGTCTGCGTGCCGCAGGAGCTCGGCGGCGCCGGCGCGGACTTCCTGACGTACGTGCTCGTGCTCGAGGAGCTCTCGCGCGGCGACGCCGGGCTCGGCGTCACGCTCGCCGTCCACACGGGCGCGGGGACGCTGCCGATCATCGCGCGCGGCACGCGCCAGCAGGTCGCGCGGCTCGTCCCGCCGCTCGCACAGGGCCACGAGCTCGCGGCGTTCGCGCTGACGGAGTCCAACGCCGGCTCGGACCCGTCGGCAATGGCGACGCGCGCGGACGACGGCACCCTGACCGGCGTCAAGCAGTGGGTCACCAACGGGTCGGTCGCGCACGTCTTCATCGTCTTCGCGAAGGACCCCGACCGCCCGAGCGCGTTCATCGTGCGTCGCGGGGCACACGGCTTCAAGCCGGTACGCGAGGAGGACAAGCTCGGCCTGAACTCGTCGAGCACCGCCGACCTGCAGTTCCAGGACACGCCGGCCGAGCGGCTGGGGCTGCCCGGGGCGGGGCTGCGGATCGCGCTCGCAACGCTGGACGGCGGGCGGATCGGCATCGCCGCGCAGGCGACGGGCATCGCGCAGGCGGCGCTGGACCTCGCCGTCAGGCACGCCAAGGAACGCCGCACGTTCGGCAAGCCGATCGGCTCCCATCAGGCGATCCAGCAGAAGCTGGCCGACATGCAGACCGAGATCGAGGCCGCGCGAGCGCTCACCTGGCGGGCCGCGCGGCTGAAGGACGACGACCGTCCGCACACCGTCGAGGGCGCGCAGGCCAAGCTGTTCGCCTCCGCCGTCGCGCGGCGCGTGACCGGCGAGGCGATCCAGGTGCTGGGCGGCTACGGGTACACCCGCGAGCTTCCCGCCGAGCGCTACTACCGCGACGCGAAGGTCACAGAGATATACGAGGGCACCTCGGAGATCCAGCGCCTCGTCATCGCCCGCGCCCTGCTCGGCGACGCCGCCCGCGAGTAGGCGCCGGCGGCAGCTCGCACGCGGTCAGCCGGGCCGTGCGGCGCCACGGGCCAGCCGCCCGTACAGGCCGATCGCGAGGATCCCGCCGATCCCCGCCAGGTACAGCCACGTCGCCGGCTCCTCCCAGCGCACGTCGCCGGCGAACCGCAGCAGCGCCCCGAGCTGCAGGACGCCGAGCACGACGAACGTAGTAGCGGCCGTGCGCAGCCGCCGGATGTCGCGCTCTCCGATTGCCCACGCCGCGGCGAAGCCGAGCGCGACGAGCCAGGCGCCGATTGCGCGCCCGGTCAGCGGCGTCAGCTGCCAGGGCCAGCCGCCGCCGACCCACTGCGGGTCGACGAGCAGCATCACGCCGGCGCTCAGCATCACGATCGCCTCGGCGGCCAGCAGCGCGCGCAGCCACGGCGTCATCGGCTGCGCCGGCGGCGGGTCGGCGCCCGGCGCACGCGACTGCAGGTAGATGAGCTGCGCCATCCACGGCGGGACGACGATGTACACGACGAACCACAGCCACGCGGCGATCCGCGCCGCCAGCCCGTCCGCGTCGAAATGGAAGCGGTCGAGGTGCAGGAGCGTTACGACCAGCGTCACCGCCGTGAACACGAGCACCGTCACGAGCGCGATCCGCGCGTGCGCCCAGAGGCGCTCGCGCATCGTCATGGCGATCAGGACGAACCCGGCGGCATATCCCGCGCCCAGGAACGCCGCGCTCAGCGGGGGCAAGATCGTCCACGCGAACAGCGTCTCGGTCTCCTCGGGGAGTACGTACAGCAGCAACGTCGACAGCAGCGTCAGCGCGAGGAACAGCGCGAACAGCGGCCGCATCGCCGCGATCACCGTGCGCTGGTGGCCCGCCGGAGCGCCCGCTGGCGCTGCGCCATCGGACGGCGAACCCGGCTGCGTCCCGCCGCCCGTGCTCTGCACGGCTCGAGCATATGTGCGCGGCGTGCGGAGGGCGAGCCGTCAGAACCTGCGCAGACCACGGAGGGCGCGGGCGGCGGCCGGGTACGGTTTGCGGGCGGGCGGGCCGTCCGCCTGCGACTCCTGCTTGCCGCCGCCTGCGCCGTCGCCGCGCTGACCGCGACGGCGACGATCGTGCTCGCGCGGCACGGCGAGCGCCCGCGGAGACGCGCCGCTGACGCGTCCGCGTTGGTCGCCGAAGCGCAATAGGCTGCGGCGCACGTGACGACGAAGCCGCTGAACATCGACCCGATCGCCGAGGCCCGCCGGCACTGGACCGAGCGCTGGGGCGGCGAGCCCGCTCGCCCGATGGCGGCGATCACGTCGATCATGCGCGCGCAGCAGATCCTGCTGGCGCGCCTGAACGAGCTGCTCGGTCCGCTCGGGCTCACGTTCCCGCGCTACGAGGCGCTCATGCTGCTGTCCTTCACGCGCCAGGGGACGCTGCCGCTCGGCAAGATCGGCGAGCGCCTCCAGGTGCACCGCACCAGCGTGACGAACATCGTCGACAAGCTCGAGGCCGACGGCCTCGTGCGTCGTATCGCCCACGAGTCCGACCGGCGCACGACGCTCGCCGAGATCACCGATGCCGGGCGCGAGGTCGCCGAGCGCGCGACCGAGCTGCTCAATGCCGACGGCTTCGGCCTCACGGCGCTCGCCGAGGACGAGCAGGAGCGCGTGACCGAGCTGCTGCGCACGCTGCGCCAGGAGGCGGGCGACTTCGAGTAGGTGCCGCCTGGCCGACCGGATGAGAGCGGCCGACGGCCAGTGCGCGGCGACCGAGGGCGCGAACGGTGCGTGACCTCGTGGACGTCGAGCGCGGCGCGTCGCCGTGCACCCGGGGGAGGGCGTACTCGATGTCGCCTGCGGGACGGGCAACGCCGCGATCCGCGCCGCGCAGGCCGGCGGTGCTCGTCGGGCCGGAGCTCACCCCCGAGCTGTTCGCCGAGGCAGGCGCCTGCGCGCGTTCAGCGGCGAGTACCTGACCGCCTGTCGGCAGGACTGACCGAGCGACGCCGCCGGTCGCCCGGTCACGTCGCCAACCCGAGTCGCCCGCCAGCCGCTCAGGCGGCGCGCAGCTCGCCGTGCCAGCGCGCGTATGCGACGAGCTCGTCGCGCGCGAGGAGCGGGATGGCGTACGCCGCGGCCGCGTTCTCCAGGCGCTTGCCCTTCTCGCGGTAGTCGCCGGGACTGCGAAGGTCGAGCAGCGCGATCGGGCGGGCGTACTGGGCTCGGAAGCCGGTCTGGTGCTCGACGACGTGGCCCCATGCGCAGATCGCGCCCCAGACCGCCTCGGGCGCGGGCAGCTCGGGCTCGTCGGGCAGCGCGTAGTAGGCGGCGAAGCCGCAGTTGCAGTCGCGGTGCGGCGCGTCGTGGCCGCGCAACGCGAAGCACTTGGCCACGCGGTTGTCGTCCGTGGGCCACGGCACCGGCTTGACGCGCGGGGCGATCATCCCGAGTGCCGGGTTGGGCACGAAGCGGCCCGCGACGAAGATGCCGGAGTACAGCCCGCCGCGCCGGGCGCCCCAGTGCCGGAAGCCGACGAGCGGCTCGGCGGCGAGCTCTGCGCTCACGGCTGTCGCCCGCTGCCCGGCGGATCGGAAATCGCGAGGATCAGTGCGACTCGCTAGGTCTTGACGGGCTCCGGCTTCGGCGGCGCCCTCACCGGCTCGACGTCGGGCTCGGCGGGGCGCACCGGCGCTGGGCGCTCGGTCTCGCGGATCGGCTTTCCGATGTCTCCCATTGGCGCTGAGATGCTACGCGAGTGAGCGACGAGATTCCGCAGGCCGGCCGCTTCGGGGCGCGATCCCGAGCGTGGCGCCCGCGAGCGGCACGGGCTGGGTGAGGTCGCCTCCCCCGCAGATCACCCCCCGAGGGTGACGACGCCGCACCGGCCGCACGGCACCATCGTCGCGTGACGAGAGATCGCGCGATCGATCGTGTGACCAAGCTGCGGACGATCACCGTCGAGCGCGGCGCGACGCGCCACGAAGCCGCGGCCGCCGCAGCGCTCGCAGCGCAGCTCACCGCGCGCCATGCGCTCGACGCGCCCCCGCCGGGTCGCGGGAACCTGGCTCGTTACTCGGCGAGCGCGCGAACCGACCGGCGCTCTGCCCGGTCGCTGCGGTTCGTCGCGTTCGCCTGAGCAGCGTCCTCCGAGATCGAGCGACGCCCGCGCCGCCCACGCGGGCGTTTTTCTGCGCGTGTATACTCTGCCTTCCGACTATCGGGAACCAGACACTATGGCGACCACCCATCAACCGCCGGCGAGCGCCGAGCAATGGCGCGAGGCCTACCGCCTCCAACCCGAGCGCGCGGTGCCGTTCACGACCCTCAGCGGCACGCCGGTCGACCCGCTCTACACCGCCGCCGACGCGCCGCGTGACCCAGGCCATCCCGGCGTCTATCCCTACACCCGCGGCGTCTACCCCTCGATGTACCGCGGCCGCCTCTGGACGATGCGGCAGTTCGCCGGCTTCGGCACCGCCGAGGAGACCAACGAGCGCTTCCGCTACCTGCTCGACCACGGCCAGACGGGCCTGTCCACCGCGTTCGACATGCCCAGCCTGATGGGCCACGACTCCGACCACCCGCGCAGCGAAGGCGAGGTGGGGCGCGAGGGCGTGGCGATCGACACCCTCGACGACATGGAGACGCTGTTCGCCGGCATCCCCATGGGCGAGGTCTCCACGTCGATGACCATCAACGCCCCCGCGGCCATCATGCTCGCCTACTACGTGGTGGCCGCCGAGCAGCGCGGGATCCCGGCGCAGCGGCTGCGCGGCACGATCCAGGCGGACATCCTCAAGGAGTACATCGCCCAGAAGGAGTGGTGCTTCCCGGTCGACCCGGCGATGCGCCTGTGCGGCGACATGATCGAGTGG
>DATMJM010000225.1:0-2315 GCA_035553935.1 Solirubrobacteraceae bacterium | reverse complement strand
CCACCAAGGTGCGCGACGGGCGCGCTGCCGAGCGTGCAGGCGTTCGCCCGACGAGCACGGCCTCGAGCTCGCCGGCGCGGTGCCTCAGCGCCGCCGCCTGATCGGCGAGTTCGCGCGGGCTGCGCGGGACGCAAGCGGATCGGCTTGGACCGAAGGCCCGGTCGGCGCTCGGACCTCTCGAGGTCGGCGCCCGGGGCATAACCGCTGTCGCGACGCGTCACGCCTTTTTCAGCCTTGACAGCGGACCGGAATCCGGCAAGGGTGTGACGTCGAGAAGAGGCCTCGGACCATGGTCGTGACTGCGGGCACGGCGTTCGCCGTGCCCGCATCACTCATTCATCGCTGAAAAAGGAGTTTCTCGTGCGTAAATCCCTGGGCGTAGCCGGGCTGCTGGCCTTGCTCGTTCTTCCACTGACCGGATCGGCCGGCGCCACGCTCAAGCCAGCGCCGCCGCAGTCCAAGACCGTTTGCGCTTGGGTGAAGGCTGCTGCCGACGTGAAGGCGGGGGCGAACATCGGCCTCTTCGGCACTCTCCTGAAGAAGCACCCGCTGGACGTGCACGCGAAGGCCAACGTCGACGGCGACGTCTACATCAAGGTCTGCGTCACTGTCGAGAACGTCGTGGTCACGCTCGACGTGAACGGCCTGCTCAACGTGGGCGAGAGTGCGAAGTGCGGCAAGAACGGCATCGACCTGCGCGCGATTGCGTCACTGGCAACCGGGGCGACCTCCGGCACCGTCGCGATCGACGTCAAGGTCAAGGTGTTGGCCGGCGGCACGCTCGTTACCGACCCGGCGCAACTCGACGCGGATGCGATCGTCAAGGCGTTCGCGAAGATCGACCTGGCTCCGTTCAAGAAGCTCGATGCGGAGGTCCTGGCGGATCTCGACCTTTGCATTGACGTAGACGCAGGCGCCGGCGTGGAGGTCGGCGGCGGCGACGACGACCCGAAGCACTAGCCGCGAAGTCGACGGCACGCAATCAGAGTCGGGGGCGGCCAACCGCCCCCGACTCTGCGTTTTTAGGAAGTGCAGTGTCGACTTACGGTGCCGCCGAGACCCACCGGCGGTGCACGATCGTTCTCGCGTCGTTTCCGGCGCCACTCGCACCACCTCGCCGGTCGTCTGAGAAACGTGCAGAGTCGCTTGCTAGCCGTCTCTCGCCGAGCGAGGATCTGAATTCGCCTTTTCATGGAGGATCCGGCTCGAAAGAAGGAACAGGCATGAGAAAGAGAAAGCTCTTCCCCGTCGTCCTCGTCGCATTGCTCGGTCTGGCCTTCGCGAGCGCGCCCGCCGGCGCGCACCCGGCCGGCGAAGAGCACCTCCCCGATCTGCGGACGCTCAAGCCGTCGGAGATGCGGGTCTCCCAGAGCTGCACGCTGATCCTGCTGTTCAACTGCAAGCGGCAGCTGCGCTTCTCCAACACCATCGGCAACTACGGCCACGGCCGGCTGGAGATGCGTCCGGAGAACGACCTCGCGGCCGCGAAGACGATCGCCCACCAGCGGATCTACTCGCACGATGCGGCCGGCAGGTGGTACCTGAAGCGAGAGGTCGCGGTCGGCGAGTTCGCCTTCCATCCCAACCACGCCCATTGGCACTTCGAGGCCTTCGCGGACTACCGCCTCATCACGGCCAGCGCGAGCGACACGACGATCGGCGGGACCGAGGTGCGCTCCAGCCAGAAGGTCACCTTCTGCATCATCGACACCGACTGGCTCGGCACGACGCTCGAGCACGCCGGCTCGCAGACGTACACGCGCTGCGGTCCCACCGACGTCACGGGCCTGACCGTCGGCTGGGGCGACAAGTACGGCTCCAGCCTTCCCGGCCAGGAGTTCGATCTCGCCGGCCTGGCGGACGGCTTCTACTGGCTGAAGTCGACGGCCGATCCAGATCAGCGGCTCGAGGAGACCGACGAGAGCAACAACTGCGCGGCGGCCAAGATCGAGATCCGCGGCAGCTCCGTCTACGACCGCGGCCAGAAGATCCCCTGCTGACAGCCGCAGGTGGCGAGTCAGCCGGCGGCTGGCTCGCCACCTGCGCGTGCCGCCCGAGGCGCGTCGCGTTCATCACGCGCACAGCTTCGTCGCCAGCCGCGGCTTGCGGCCTCTGACCGTCGTCGGCGGCGGGGCTACCCCTCGACGGCCGCGTAGACCTCGTCGAGCAGCGCCGCGCGGTCGTTGAGGTCGAAGTTCTCGGCCAGGTACTTGTCGGTCTCCTCGCGCGACTGGCCGTTGAGCGCCATGTTCAGCGCGATCAGGCGCGCGCCCTCGAGGTCCTCGTCGTCGTCCTCGTCGCCGGCGTCGCGCACG
>DATMJM010000224.1:0-19581 GCA_035553935.1 Solirubrobacteraceae bacterium | reverse complement strand
GCAACGTCGTGCGCGAAGGCACCGGCACGGCGGCCGCGCTCGAGGGCATCGAGGTCGCCGGCAAGACCGGAACCGCGGAGCTGAACATCGCGCGCCGCATCAACCAGCCGTGGTTCGTCGGCTTCGCGCCGCGCTCGAACCCGAAGGTCGCGATCGCCGTGACGCTCGAGAACGTGGTCGGCGGCCAGGGCGGCGTGGTCGCGGCGCCGATCGCCAAGCGGGTCATGCAGGAGCTGCTGCGATGAAGAGCCTCCGGACGGACGCCGTCGTCGACGAGCGCTACCAGGTCGTCGCCCACCTCGGGACGGGCGGGATGGCGGAGGTCTACTGCGCGACGGACCTGCAGCTGGGGCGCAAGGTCGCGCTGAAGGTCCTGCACGAGCGCTTCGCCGAAGACGAGGAGTTCGTCGAGCGCTTCAAGCGCGAGGCGTCGTCGGCCGCGGGCCTGCAGCACCAGCACCTCGTCGCCGTCTACGACCGCGGCGAATTCGATGGCACGTCGTACATCGCGATGGAGTACGTCGCCGGCCGCACGCTGAAGCAGATCGTCACTGAGGATGGGCCGCTGGAGCCCTCGCGCGCCGTCGACCTGACGGTCCAGATCCTGCGCGCGGCGCGCTTCGCGCACCGCCGCGGCGTCATCCATCGCGACTTCAAGCCGCAGAACGTGATCGTCGACGAGGAGGGGCGCGCCAAGGTCACCGACTTCGGGATCGCCCGCGCCGGTGCATCGGACATGACGCAGACGGGCTCGATCATGGGCACGGCCCAGTACCTGTCCCCCGAGCAGGCGCAGGGCCATGCGGTCACCGCCCGCTCGGACCTCTACTCGATCGGCATCATCCTCTACGAGCTGCTGACCGGCCGCGTCCCGTTCGACGCCGACTCGCACGTCACGATCGCGCTCAAGCAGGTCTCGGAGGCGCCGATCTCGCCGAGTCAGATCAACCCGGCGGTCACGCCGGAGCTCGAGTCCGTCGTGCTGCGCGCGCTCATGAAGGATCCGCGCGAGCGCTTCGCCGACGCGGACGAGTTCATCGCCGCGCTCGAGGCCGCCGCCTCGCGGATCCCGTCGGCGGCCGCGATCGCCGCCGCCGAGGCGGCCGCCGCCGGGCTGCCCGCCGCCGCGGGCCTCATGGGGGGGCCGCCACCCGTCGCGCCGCCGCCGATGGCGACCGGCGTGTACCCGGCGACCGGTCCCGTGCGCGAGCGCGAGCGCGAGGTCGCATACTCGCCGCCGCCGCAGCGGCGCCGCAAGCGCTGGCCATGGCTGCTGCTCGGTGCGCTGGGGCTCATGGGGCTGATCTTGCTGCTCGTGACCGTCCTCAGTCCCGAGCGCGTGCGGGTGCCCAACGTCGTCGGCAGCTCGATCTCCGTCGCGACGCAGCGCCTGCAGAGCGAGGGCTTCGAGGTCGTGCCGGTGCGCGACAACTCCGACAAGCCGCGCAACACGGTCATCGGCCAGGACCCCGGCGCGGGCACGACGGCCGACGAGGGGTCGCGCGTGACGATCACGGTCTCCGACGGCCCGTCGATCACCGACGTGCCCGACGTCGTCGGCGACGGGCGCGTCGAGGCGCGCCGCAAGCTGACCGACGCCGGCTTCAAGGTCAGCGAGAAGCGGGTGCAATCCGACACCGTGCGCCCCAACCGGGTCGTGTCGCAGTCGCCCGACGGCGGCTCGCTGGCCGAGCGCGGCCGCGTCGTGACGATCGAGCTCTCGAGCGGCCCGCAGCGGCTGCCCGTGCCCGATGTCGTCGGCGACACGGAGGACGAGGCGCGCACGGCGCTCGACGCGTTCCGCGTCGTCGTGCAGGAGCGCGAGGACGACGAGGCGGACCCCGGGATCGTGCTCGCCCAGCGGCCCGCCGGCGGAACGCTGCCCCGCGGCGCCACCGTGACGCTGACGGTTGCAATCGAGCCGCGCGAGGTGACGGTGCCGGACATCGTCGGGCGCTCGCAGAACCTCGCCACCCGACTGCTGTCCGCGCGTGGCTTCGAGGTCTCCGTCGAGGAGGAGGTCGTCGACGCACAGGGCAAGGACGGCATCGTGCAGGAGCAGTCGCCGGGCGGCGGCGACAAGGCCGAGCGCGGCTCGACGGTGACGATCAGCGTCGGGCGCTTCGAGCCCGCCGTGGGGCCGGGGGGCGGGCAGCCGACGACGACGACGCCGGCCACGACCACCACCACGCCTGCGCCGTAGTGGTCGCCTGATGCGCGTCGCGGTGCTGTCGG
This sequence comes from Solirubrobacteraceae bacterium, assembly GCA_035553935.1. GTDB lineage: Bacteria > Actinomycetota > Thermoleophilia > Solirubrobacterales > Solirubrobacteraceae > CADCVQ01. The sequence continues at coordinate 17,346 of DATMJM010000224.1, read as the reverse complement.
GCGGGCGCTCGTCGGAGCACGACGTCTCGCTCGCGAGCGGCGAGGCCGTCGCCGCCGGACTGGTCGAGGCCGGCCACGAGGTGCTGCGCGTCACGCTCGAGCGCGACGGCACGTGGATCGGCGGCGGCGGCGAGGAGCTCGCGCTGCGCCCGGGGCGCGGCCTGCTCGGCGCCGACGTCGTGTTTCCCGTCCTGCACGGGCCGTTCGGCGAGGACGGGACGGTGCAGGGGCTGCTCGAGCTGCTCGACGTCCCCTACGTCGGCTCCGGCGTGCTCGCCTCGGCCGTCTGCCTCGACAAGGTCGTCGCCAAGGACCTGATGGCTCGCGCCGGGATCGCGCAGGTCGCCTACGCCGGGATCCGGGCGCCGCGCTGGGAGGGCGAGCGCGACCGCGTGCTCGCGGAGCTGGCCGCGCTCGGGCTGCCGGTCTTCGTCAAGCCGGCGCGACTGGGCTCCTCGGTCGGCATCGCGAAGGTCGTGGACGCCGCACAGCTCGGCGACGCCCTCGAAGGCGCCTTCGCGCACGACCCGTGCGTCATCGTCGAGGCGATGAGCGGCGGCGTCGAGGTCGAGTGCTCGGTGCTCGGCCCGGCGCGGGCGCCCGAGGCCTCCGAGCCGGGTGAGATCGTCCTCGCGTCGGAGTGGTACGACTTCGCCGCCAAGTACGAGCCGGGCGGGATGCAGCTGCGCGTGCCGGCGCAGATCCCCGCCGCCGCGCGGGAGCGCCTGCGGGCGATCGCGGTCGAGGCGTTCAGCCGCTTCGGCTGCTCGGGCCTGGCGCGGGCGGACTTCTTCGTCGAGGGCGACGACGTGCTGCTCAACGAGCTCAACACGATGCCCGGCTTCACGCCGACGAGCGTCTACGCGAAGCTCTGGGAGGCGAGCGGGCTGCCCTACGCGCAGCTCGTCGAGCGGCTGTGCGATCTCGCGCTCGAGCGCTTCGAGCGCGAGCGCGGCTACCGCTTCTGAGCCCGCCGCCAGGTGCTCAGCGGTACAGCAGGATCTCGGAGACCTTCACCGCCTGCTCGCCCGGCGGCAGCTTCGTGATCCACACGAGGTAGCGCCGGTAGCGGTTGGATGCTGTGTCGAGGTCGATCTCCTCGCTGGAGCCGACGGTCACGGCGTCGGCACTGACGCGCGTCCAGCCCTGCGGCGGCGGCGTCGAGGGCAGGCCGTCGGGCGCGACCCAGACCGAGGCCTCGAACCGCGGCGTCGGGGTGCGGATCGTGAGCTTGCGCGCGGCGACGCCGGGCGACGTGTCGATCACGAGGCCGACGCCCTCCTTGCTGAGCTTGGCGCCGTCGTAGCGCTCCGTCGACCAGGTCGTCGACGACACGCCGTCGACGACGGCGCTCGTCTGCTCGGGATGCTCACCGTCCCCGCCGAGCGGGTCGAAGTCCGAGACCGCGCGCTGGCCGAGCCCGACGGGCGTCAGCCCCTGCGGGACCGGCGCGACCTGGGTGCGCGTGCCCGTCCCGCGCTCGGCGCGCTGCGCGGCGACGTAGGCGAGCGCGCCGGCGCTGAGCACGACGACGAACAGCAGCGCGAGCAGCGCCTTCGTCGAGCTGCGCGCGCGCAGCGGGACGCGCTTGCGCGTCGTCTGCGGCAGGCTGCGCAGGACGGTCGTCGCCTCGCCGGTGACCTGCCCGGTGCGCGACGTCTCGATCGCGAGCACGTCCTCGAGGTCGGCGATCATCTCGCGCGCGTCGCGGTAGCGGTGCTCGAGGTCCTTCGCCGTCGCGCGATCGACCACGGTGGCGAGCGTGGCGGACACCTCGGGGCGGCGCACCTGGACGTCGGGCAGGTCCTCGCGTACGTGCTTCATCGCGACCGCGATCTGGTTCTCGCCCTTGAACGGCACCTCGCCGGTGAGCATCTCGAAGAGCACGATGCCCAGCGAGTAGAGGTCCGACTGGCCGGAGACCGCATGACCGAGCGCCTGCTCGGGGGACACGTAGTCGGTCGTGCCGAGCACACGGCCGTCGGCGGTCAGCCCCTCCTGGTGCAGGGTGCGCGCGATCCCGAAGTCGGTGACCCTCGCGGTCCCCTCCTCGTCGACGAGCACGTTCTGCGGCTTGACGTCGCGGTGCACGATGTGGCGCTCGTGCGCGGCGCCGAGCGCCCGCGCGACCTCGATCGCGTAGGCGACGGCCTCCGCGATCGGCAGCCGGCCGTAGCGGCGGATGCGTTGCTTGAGCGTCTCGCCCTCGACGTACTCGAAGACGATGTACGGCGTCGGATGGTCGGGATCGCCCTCCTCGCCTGCGTCGATGACGCCGACGACGTGCGGGTGGTTGAGCTGGGCGACCGCGCGCGCCTCGCGGCGGAAGCGCTCGAGCTGGTCGGAGTCGCGGGCGATCTCGCGGTGCATGAGCTTGATCGCGACCTGGCGCTCGAGCACGGTGTCGAAGGCGCGGTAGACCGTCGACATGCCGCCAGTCCCGACCTGCGCGTCGAGGCGGTAGCGGTTGGAAAGCAGCGTGCCGACGGGTGAAGCCATCGCTCCTATTGTGCAGTCGGCGACGGGTGGCGCACGTCATGTCCTATTCGGGGGCGCCGGGCGTGCATCCTCTGTGGGCACCTACCCCGGCCCGCCGCGGGGTATCAACTCGCATAAGCTGGGGTCGCGATGAGCGCGCCGCAGAAGACGTTCGCCGAGCGCGTGTTCGAGCTCGAGCAGCGGGTCGCGGTCCTGGAGGCCGCGCTCGGCACCCGCCCCGGCGGTCCGCCGCCGCGCGCGCCGCTGGGCGACGGCCACACGAGCGTCGTCCGCGCGGTGGCGTTCTCACCCGACGGCGCGCTGCTCGCCAGCGCCGCAAACGACGGCACGGTGCGCCTGTGGGATCCCGCGGCCGGGCGCCAGGCGATGCTGCTCGAAGGTCACGCCGGCCGCGTGCGGGCGGTCGCCTTCGCGCCTGACGGCAAGCTGCTGGCCAGCGGCGGCGACGACGCCGTCGTGCGCTTGTGGGATCCCGCGAGCGGCCGTCCGGTCGCGATCCTCGAGGGTCATGCCGGCCGGGTGCGGGCGGTGGCCTTCGCGCCCGGCGGATGCACGCTGGCGAGCGCCGGCGGCGACGGCAAGGTGCGCCTCTGGGACGCTGCCGCCGGCGGGCAGATCGCGCTCATCGAGGGTCATGCCGGCCGCGTGCGGGCGGTCGCCTTCGCGCCCGACGGCAAGCTGCTGGCCAGCGGCGGCGGCGACGGCACCGTGCGCCTGTGGGACGTCGCGAGCGGCGCGCCGCGAGCGGTCCTCGACGGCCATACGAGCTGGGTGCGCGGCGTCGCCTTCTCGCCCGACGGGACGCGCCTGGCGAGCGCCGGCGACGACGGCACGGTCCGGCTGTGGGACGTCGCCGGCGGCGAGCAGCTCGCGGTCATCGAGGCGCACGCCGACTGGGTCTCCGCCGTCGCCTTCTCGCCCGACCGGCGCACGCTCGCGAGCGCGGGCGAGGACAAGACGGTGCGGCTGTGGGATGCCGCGACCGGCGTGCAGCTCGCGATCCTCGCCGCGCACAGCGACTCCGTCTGGACGATCGCCTTCTCGCCCGACGGCCGCTGCCTGGCGAGCGCCGGCGAGGACACCGCGATCTGTCTGTGGGATCCGGCGGGCGGCGGTCTCACGCGCACGCTCGGGCGCCACGGATAGCCGGGCTGCTCAGGGTCGCTCGATCTGCCCGGCGCGGTCGGTGACGGTGCCGATCGGCGCGCTGCCCGGATGACCGGCGGACAGCAGGGCCGCGGCCTGCTCGGCGTGGTCCTGCGCGACGACCGCGACGAAGCCGCAGCCCATGTTGAAGACCTCCCACATCTCATCCTCGGCGACGTCGCCGCAGCGCGCGATGAGCTCGAAGACCGGCGGCACCGGCAGCGGCGCGTCGATCGCGAAGCCGACCCCGTCGTTGAGGCGCAGGAGGTTCGTCAGGCCGCCGCCGGTGATGTGGGCAAGGCCGTGCACATCGATCGGCGACGCCAGCAGCTCGAGGATCGCGCGCACGTAGATGACGGTCGGCTCGAGCAGCGCGTCGGCGAGCGAGGCGCCGCCGAGCTCGGGCGGGGCGTCGTCGAGCCGCAGGCCGCCGCGGGTCAGCAGCGCCTGACGGGCCAGCGTGTAGCCGTTGGAGTGCAGCCCGCTCGACGGCAGCCCGATCAGCGCCTGTCCCGGAGCGATCGTCGCGCCCGTGACGATCGCGTCGGGCGCGACCGTGCCGAACGCCGCGCCGCACAGGTCGAACCCGTTCGGGCTCGGGTGGCCGCGGATGAGCTCCGGCAGGACCGCGAGCTCGCCGCCCGGGATCTCGATCCCGGCGTCCTCGGCGCCGGCCTTCAGCCCCTCGGCGATCTGCGCCAGCGCGGCAGGGTCGGGCCGCTCGACGGCGAGGTAGTCGAGCATCGCCAGTGGCTCGGCGCCGACGCAGACGAGGTCGTTGACGTTCATCGCGATGCAGTCGATCCCGACCGTGTCGAGGCGGCCGGTCTGCTCGGCGACGACGAGCTTGGACCCGACCCCGTCGGTCGACAGCGCGATCGCGATGTCCGCGCTGACGCGCAGCACGCTGGCGTAGTGGCCGCAGCTCAGCAGCGAGCGGCTCGGGCGGCCGGGATCGATCGTGCGCAGGACGTCGACGAGCGCCCGCACGCCGGCGTCGCTGGACGCGATCGATACGCCGGCGGCTGCGTACGCGTCGTCGGGGGCCATGGGTCCCGAACCTAGCGCAGGGGGCGGCGCCGCCCGTTTATCGCAGGCGTGAGAATGTCGTGTCGTGGCCGACGACGCTCGAACGTTGCTGGACGGCGGCTGGCGCGACCTTCGCGCGGGTCGCTGGGAGGCGGCGATGCGGACGTTTCGCAGCGCCGTGGCGGCGAACGCCACGGCCGAGGCTCTGGAGGGCCTGAGCTGGGCGGCGTGGTGGCTCGACGACGCCGACACGGTCTTCGATGCCCGCCGGCGCGCCTACCTGCGCTACAAGAAGGACGGCGCGCCCGCCGCGGCGGCTCGCGTGGCGACATGGCTGGCGTGCGACCAGCTCGACTTCCGCGGCGCCGTGTCGGTCGCCACCGGCTGGCTGCTGCGCGCACACCGCCTCCTCGAGCCCGTCGAGCCCGGTCCGGACCACGGCTGGCTCGCCTTTCTGGAGGGCTACATGGCCTACGTCCGGGGCGAGACCGAGCTGGCCGCCGAGCTCGGCCGGCGCGCGACGCGAAGCGGGCTTCGCTTCGAGGTGCCCGACCTCGAGATGCTGGGTCTTGCGCTCGAAGGCGCGGCGCTGGTGGCGCAGGCCGAAGTCGAGCAGGGCATGCGCCGCCTGGACGAGGCGACGGCGACGGCCCTCGAGAGGGAGGCGTCGATCCCCATCTCGAGCGCGTGGGCGTGCTGCTTTCTCGTGTCCGCCTGTACGTCCGTGCGCGACTACGACCGCGCCTTCGAATGGTGTGACCGGATCGCCGAGTTCGCGCAGCGCTACGGCAACCGCTACATGCTTGCGTTCTGCCGCGCCGAGTACGGGGCGGTGCACATGTGGCGCGGCCGCTGGGCGCAGGCCGAGAGCATCCTCGAGGCGTCGGTGGAGGACTTCGCCCGCTCGCGTCCGGCGATGGCGGGCGGACCGCTGGCGGGACTGGCGGAGCTGCGCCGTCGGCAGGGGCGGCGCGAGGAGACGACGGTCCTGCTCGACCAGGCCGGGGCGTCGGGCACGGCGCGACTGTGCCGCGCCCGCCTGGCACTCGACCGGGGGGAGAGCTCGCGCGCGGCCGAGCTCGCCCAGCGCGTCCTGCGCCAGCTTCCGCCGGGGCGGCGCCTGGATCGGATCGCCGCCCTCGAGCTGCTCGTGCGCGCGCGGACGGCGCGCGGCGAGCTCGGGGAGGCGCGCTCGGCGCTCGGCGCGCTGCGGGAGATCGTCGAGCTGGTCGGCACCGGACCTCTGCGCGCGGCCGCCGACGTCGCCGGCGGCCTGCTGGCCGCCGCCGCCGGCGAGCACGCGCGCGCGGCCGGGCTGCTGGAGGACGCCGTCGATCGCTTCGACGCCAGCGGCGCGATCTTCGAAGCCGCGCAGGCACGGGTCGAGCTCGCGATCAGCCTCCGCGCGCTGGGTCGCGCCGAGGACGCCGAGCACGAGGTGACGGCGGCGCTGCAGCGCCTGGGCGAGATCGGAGCGGCAGTGGACGCCGAGCGCGCGCGGCGGGTCCTGGAGTCCTGCCGCGGCGCGGGCGCCGTGCCGCAGGACGTGCTGACCCGGCGCGAGCGAGAGGTGCTGAGGCTGCTCACGGAGGGGCTGACGAACAGGCAGATCGCGGACCGGCTGGTGGTCAGCGAGCACACGGTGCATCGTCACGTGACGAACATCCTGCGCAAGCTGCGCCTGCCTTCGCGCACGGCTGCGGCCGCGCATGCCGTGCGCTCCGGGCTGCTCGACGCCGGCCGATAGGCCGATACGTGCAGCACCTGGCCGGCGCGGGATTCGATGGTCGCCGCGATCAACTGGCCGCTCAGGCGGCCCAGCTGCGCGCCCGCTGCGCGGCCTTACGGCCGTGGCGGGACCCGCGGCTCCTTGCTGCGACCCTTGCCGCGCAGGGGCCGCGGGACGTCCGGGCCGGCCTGCTTGGCCTCGGCTCGCTGCGTCGTCTCCAGGCGCTCGTCGTGCTCGGCCTTGCGCGCGGTCTTCGTGCGCTGCTTGGAGGCGCCGGTCGTCATCCCGGACTCGCTCGCGCTGGAGCCGTGCCGGCCAGCATCTCGTGCCGCCGCGCGGCGCTGGCTGTTGTCGCCTTCCATCTGCTTGCCCATGCTGTTCGCGTTCCCCGAGCGTCGCGAGCGCTAACGGGCGATTGACGGCGAGCGCCCGCGAGCGCGCAGCTTCCGTGCGCTCCCGCGCGCACCGCGTCAGTCGATCACGCGCGCGGCGTAGCCGTCGCGCGCGATCGCGGCGAGCACCGCTCGGGCGTGGTCGCGGCCGCGCGTCTCGAGCACGAGCTGGATCGCGGTTTCGCGCACGTGCAGGTCGACACCCTCGCGGACGTGCTCGACCTCAACGAGGTTCGCGCCGGCCGCCGCGACGCACGTGAGCAGGCGGGCGAGCGAGCCGGGCCGGTCGGATACACGTGTGAACAGCGCCAGGCGGCGTCCGACCTGCGTCTCGTGACGGCGGGCCACCGCGGCGAGCAGCCCGGCGTCGACGTTGCCGCCCGACAGCACGATGACGGTCGTCCCGCGCGCGGCGGGCGCAACGAGCCCGGCGAGCAGCGCCGCGGCGCCGACGGCGCCCGCGCCCTCCACGACGAGCTTGCTGTGCTCCATGAGCAAGACCATCGCCTCGGCGATGTCGTCCTCCCCGACGGCAACCACATCGTCGAGCCAGCGCTCGACGAGCGCGAGCGTGAGCGTGCCCGGGCGCTTGACGGCGATCCCGTCGGCGATCGTGAGCGCGGAGGCGACACCCACCGGCTCGCCCCGCCGCAGCGACTGGGCATACGGCGCGCATGCCTGCGCCTGCACGCCGACGACCTCGATGTCGCGTCGTGCCGACTTCGCCGCGACCGCGATCCCACTCGCCAGGCCGCCTCCGCCGACCGGCACGATGATCTTCGCGAGGTCCTGCACGTCCTCGAGCAGCTCCAGCCCGACGGTACCTTGGCCGGCGATGACGTCGGCGTCGTCGAACGGGTGCACGAACGCCATCCCGGACTCGTTTGCGCGGGCGGTCGCGGCGGCGAAGCACGTCTCGAGCGAGTCGCCGACGAGGCGTACGACGGCGCCGAGCTCCTCGCAGCCCTCGATCTTCGCGAGCGGTGCCTGCGAGGGCATGAAGACCTCGCACGGCACGCCGCGCACGCGCGCCGCGTCCGCCAGCGCCCATGCATGGTTGCCTGCGCTACCTGCCACCACGCCGCGCTCGCAGCCGGCGCCAAGCGCGGCCAGCTTGCTCAGCGCGCCGCGCAGCTTGAACGAGCCGGTGCGCTGCAGGCTCTCCGCCTTCAGCACGACCCGCGCGTCGCAACGCTCAGACAGCGCCTTGGACGCCAGCACGGGCGTGTGATGCGCCACATCGCAGACCGCGGCCCGCGCCCGGACGATGTCCGTCGCGTCGACGCTGCCGATCTGTCTTGCGGACATCGCGCAAGACCGTAGCGACGATGAGCCCGGCGAGGGACGCTGCCCTCTCGCAGACGCCTCCTCCCACACTTCTCGGGCGCTCGCGGCTGCCGCGGCGCGTCAGCCCTCGGCGCGCTCCTCCGCCTCGCGGCGCTGTCCCACGAGGCTCGCGTGCCGGCTGTAGAGGACGTAGACGACGAGCCCGATCAGCATCCAGACGCCGAAGCGCAGCCATGTCAGGGGCTCGAGCGTGGCGACGAGGACGGCCGAGAGCACGATCGCGAGGATCGGCACTGCCGGCACGCCGGGCGCGCGGAAGGGCCGCGGGCGGTCGGGCTGGCTGCGGCGCAGGATGATGATTCCGGCCGACACGAGCATGAAGGCGAACAGCGTGCCGATGTTGACGAGCTCGGCGGCCGTGGTGATCGGTGTCACGCCGGCGAGGATCGCGATCACGAGGCCGATGATGATCGTGATGCGCCCCGGCGTGCCGTGGCGTGGGTGCGTGCGCGCAAGCTGGCTCGGCAAGAGCCGGTCGCGGGCCATCGCGAAGGTCACACGGGACTGGCCGAGCATGAGGATGAGGACGGTGTTGGTGAGCGCGACGAGGGCGCCCGCGTAGATGATCCCGCTCGCCCACGGCCGGTCCGCGCTCTCGAAGGCGTCGGCGATCGGCGCCGCCGTGTTGAGCTGGGTGTAGGCGATCATGCCCGTGATGACGAGCGCGACGAGGACGTAGAGCACGGTGGTGATCGCCAGCGAGCCGAGGATGCCGCGCGGCATGTCGCGCTGGGGCTCGCGCGTCTCCTCCGCGGTCGTGGCCACGACGTCGAAGCCGATGAAGGCGAAGAACACCAGTGCGGCCCCGCCGACGATGCCTTCCAGCCCGAACGGGAAGAACGGGTCCCAGTTCGCGCTGCTGACCTCGGTCGCGCCCACCGCGATGACGAGCAGCAGCACCCCGACCGTGACGACCACCATGACGATGTTCGCCCGCGAGGTGATCCTGATCCCGCGCCACAGCAGGTAGGTGAGCGCGAGCACGAGTCCGACGCCGAGGACGTTGACGACGCCGCCTTCGGAGGGCGGCGCGGTGATCGCGTCGGGCAGTGTGACGCCGAAGATCTGATCGAGCGTCGCATTGAGCTGCGCCGACCAACCGATCGCGACGGCTGCGGCGCCGACGGTGAACTCGAGGAAGAGATCCCAGCCGATGATGAAGGCGATGAACTGGCCGAGCGTCGCGTAGGAATACGTGTAGGCGCTGCCCGCCACCGGGACCATCGCGGCGAACTCGGCGTAGCAGAGGGCGGCCAGCGCGCAGACGATCGCCGCGAAGACGAAGGACAGCGCGATCGACGGCCCGGCCTCGGTCGCGGCCGCCACGCCGGTGAGCACGAAGATACCTGCCCCGATGATGACGCCGACGCCGAAGACGACGATGTCGAGCGACCCGAGGTTGCGCCGCAGGCGAAAGCCCTCCACCTCGCTCGTCTCAAGGCATTCCTCGACCGTCTTGCGCGGCCCGAGCACACCTCCCGCCGTAGCCATGCCCCGCGACTACCCGGCACGCCGGAACTCGCAACAGCAACCGTCGGCGCCGCCGCGACCGCGCCATCACGCGGGCGGGCTCGGAGCGACCGAACTCGGGGTCGTCCTGCTGCAGCTCGCGCTCTGCGAGAGGGCCGCTCGCGTGCAACCCGCCTGAGCTCTCGCTGAGCCTCAGCCGCCCTCGTTGACGGGATCGACCTGGAGGACCGTCGTTATCGCGAGATAGAAGCGCAGCGAGTCGGGCCCCGCGCCGTCCGACTCGATGAGGACCGCCCGGCGCAGCATGCGACGTTCCAGCACGAAGCTCGCGATCTCCGCGCGCCCGACGCGGAACGCAAACCTCTCGTTGTTCGGCGGGTAGGCGACCTGCGCGAGCTCGGCGCCCGCCGTCAGCTCGCCCTCCAGGTAGGCCAGTACCCCGCGGGGCTCCTCCGACAAGATCGTCACCTCCACCTGGCTGCCCATCAGCGCGAGCAGGCGGGTCAGCGCCTTTTCGAACGTGAGCGTCTTGCGGGCCATGGTCCGCCCGCAGCGTAACGGCGGGTCGTCCGTCAGCGCCGCCGCAACCGCCGCATCACCAGGCCCGCCAACCCGAGCCGGTACATCGCATAGGGCAGCGGCGAGCGATCGCGCTCGACGGCGCGGATGACCCGGATCGACAGCAACGTTGTGGCGAACGAGGCGAGCATGCCGGCGGCGAACGCCCGCACGGTTCCCGCCGGCAGGCCGCGGCGCGCGAGCCGCGTGCCCTTCAGCACCGTCGCGCCGATGATGATCGGCAGCGCGGCGTGGCGCGACAGCACGCTGGCATCCTCGCGCGCGAACCCGCGGGCGCGCGCGGCCGCGAGCGTCGCGCCGTTGCGCGAGATGCCGGGCATGAGCGCGCACGCCTGCGCGAGGCCGAGGCACAGCGCGTCGAACGCACCGGCGTCGGCGCGCCGGCGCCGGTCGTCGCCGGCCGCGTCGGCGGCGATCATCGCCAGCGACCCGGCCACGAGGCCCGCCGCGATGGTCGCCGGCGTCCCGAGCCGCCGCTCGATCGGCCGCTCGAGCGCGAAACCGACGATCGCGGGCGGAACGAAGCTCAGGACCACGAGCTCGACGCGCCGGCGATCGAGCTCGCGCGCCGCCTCGCGGACCTCGTCGCGCAGCCCGACGAGCAGTGCGGCCGCCGTGCCCGCGTGCAGCGCGACCTCAAAGCCCTTGCGCAACTCGCCGTCGAGCCGGCTGTAGGGCCATCCGAGCAGCCACGGCACGACCGCGACATGGCCCGATGAGGAGACAGGCAGCAGCTCGGCGGGGCCGTGAAGCAGCCCGAGCGCGATCGCGTCGCGGGTGCGCAGGCGCGGCTCCCCCCCGACGGCGGCGCCGTCAGCGTCTGTGAGCATCGGCCGCCGGCTCGACGGGGCCGAGCGCCGCGTCCCCACCGCCGCCGCCGCGCCGCCACTTGACGACGAGGTAGATCACCCCGAGGACGATGCAACCGGCCACGAAGTAGTCGAAGTAGTGCAGCGAGTCCTTCCAGTCCGTCCAGTTCTCGCCGACCTGCTGGCCGATGAACGTCAGCATGAAGACCCACGGCAGGCAGCCGAGGAACGTCAGCACCGAGAAGCGGATGAACGGCATCTTCGCGACGCCGGCGGGCAGCGAGATGAACGTCCGGATGATCGGCAGCATGCGCGTGAAGAAGACCGTGGCGTCGCCGTGGCGCTCGAACCAGCGGTCGGCGACCGCGAGGTGGTGGGGCCTGATGAAGACCCTGTGCCCGTGCTTCTCGATGAGGTCGACGCGCCCGTAGTAGCCGACGGCATAGGCGACCCACGAGCCGACGAGGTTCGCGAAGGTGCCCACGAGCGTCACCGCGACGAGGCTGTACTCGCCCTCGCTGACGTTGAAGCCGGCGAACAGCATCGTCGCCTCGCTCGGGATCGGGATGCACGCGCTCTCGAGGAGCATGAGGATGAAGACGCCCGGAAGTCCGAGGTCGGCGACGACGTTCGTCGCGAACTCGACGATCGGGTCCGTCAGGGAGGCGACGACGAACACGCGGCGTGAGGGTAGCGGGCGGACGTGCGCAGGGCTCGCGCCACGCCAGCGGATAGCCTCGGCAGCCCGCATGCGCGTCTGGGTCGATCTCACGAACAGCCCTCACGTGCTCGTGCTGCGGCCGGTGATCGAGGCGCTGCGGGCGCAGGGCCACGAGGTGTGGATCACCGCGCGCGACTTCGCGCAGACGCTCGGCCTGCTCGAGCGCTTCGAGATCGGTCACACCGTCGTCGGTCGCCATCGCGGCGGACGCCTGGCCGCCAAGGGGCTCGGGCTCGTTTCGCGCTCGACGGCGCTCGCGCGCTGGGCCGGCGGGCAGCGCTTCGACCTAGCGATCGGCCACGGCTCCAACGACGTCACGGTCGCGGCGCGGCTGCTGCGGATCCCCTGCGCGACGATGTTCGACTACGAGTGGGCGGCCGCGCAGCACACCGTCAACTGCCGCCTCGCGCAGACTGTCGTCGTGCCCGACGCGATCCCGACGCGTCGCCTGACCCGCTACGGTGCGACCGCTTCGAAGATCGCGGCCTACCCCGGGCTGAAGGAGGAGTACTACCTCGCGGCCTTCGAGCCCGAGCCGGCGGTGCTCGACGCGCTCGCGCTGGACGCGGCCGAGCCGATCGCGGTCGTCCGGACGCCCCCCGCCGTGTCGCTCTATCACCGCTTCGAGAACGACGTGCTCGGCGGCGTCCTGGAGCGCCTGCGCGGCTCGCAGACCGTCGTGCTGCCGCGCACCGCACAGCAGCGCGAGGAGCTGCGCGACCGCGGCTTCGTCGTGCCCGAGCAGGCGATCGACGCGCAGTCGCTCATCGCCTACGCCGACCTCGTCGTCTCCGCGGGCGGCACGATGAACCGCGAGGCCGTCGCGCTCGGAACCCCGGTCTGGACGACCTTCCAGGGACGCCTCGGCGCCGTCGACGAGCGCCTGATCGCCGAGGGCCGCCTGAACGTGCTCGAGCGCGCGGAGGACGTGACGCTGGTCAAGCGGCCGCCGGCCGACCGGCGCGCCGACCGGATCCGGCGCGACCCGGCGGTGCTCGTCGAGCTGCTGACGCGCCCGGCGGCAGGCCGGCGCGGGACGGTCAACCGCCCCGCGGCACGTAGCGGTGGTGGAGCATGAGCTGGTTGCCGTCGGGGTCCTTGAAGTGGGCCATGTGGCACACGCCGCTGTCCATCGTCTGCATGGCGAAGGTGACGCCGCGCTGCTCGAGCTCGGTGCGCGCGGCCTCGACGTCTTCGACGTGCAGCGCGATCGGATGGGTGTGCGGCGAGAACTCGAGGCCGAAGGCGTCGGACTGCATGATCGCGATCGTCAGCGATCCGGTCTCGAACTCGCCCGCCGGCCGCTGACCCCAGCGGATCGAGCGCTCCAGCCCGAGGACGTCGCCGTAGAAGGCGCTGGCGCGGTCGAAGTCGCGCGTGGGAACGGTGATGAAGTCGACTCCGGTGATGTTCATCGCGCGATGATCGCAGGGCGCGAGCGCAGGCTCGCGCCGCGGATCGCCCTACAATCGTCGGCGATGCGCCGACGGATTCGCTCGGCGGCCCTCCCCCTCCACCGCCACTCGCTGCCCCAGCTCGCGGTCGACGGGGTCCTGGTCGCGCTCGCGTACTGGCTGGCCTACCAGCTGCGCTTCGACGGCCCCGCGGGCGTGCCGCCGCGCTACGAGGACCTCTTCGACGCGACGATCGCGCCGGTCGTCGCGGGCTCGCTCGTGGTCTTCGCGATGTTCGGCCTGTACGCGAAGTGGTGGCGCTACGTCACGCAGCGCGACTACGCGTCGATCGTCCAGGCGGTCGCCGTCGCGGGGCTGCTGCTGCTGCTCTACATCGCGGTCGCCAAGCCCGTCACGCGGACCGTCGACGGCTTCGAGGCGACGGTGACGGCACCGTCCGGCGTGCTGGCGCTGCACCTGCTGCTCACGCTGACGTTCGTCGGCGGTGCGCGCTTCGTGGCGCGCACGATCTACGAGCGGCCGCTGCACGGCTTCCGCGCCCGCAAGGACGCGCGCGGGCTCTTGATCGTCGGCGCGGGCGACGGCGGGCGGCTCGTCCTGCGCGAGATCCTGCGCAACCCGGAGCTCGGGCTCAAGCCGGTCGGCTTCGTCGACGACGATCCGCTCAAGCGGCGGCTGCGGATCGACGGGGTGCGGGTGCTCGGCACCACGAAGGAGCTCGGGCGGATCCTCGACGAGGTCGAGCCCGACGAGGTCACGATCGCGATCCCGTCGGCGCCGGGCGTCCTGCGGGCGAACGTCGTGCGCTGCTGCCGCGAGCGCGGCATCCCGGTGCGCACGCTGCCGACGGTCTTCGAGCTGCTGCAGTCCGGCGCGACCGCGGTCCGGCAGGTGCGCGACGTGCAGATCGAGGACATCCTCGGGCGCGAGCCCGTGCGGATGGAGCTCGACCGCGTGGGCGCCTACCTCAGCTCGGAGGTCGTCCTCGTCACCGGCGCGGGCGGCTCGATCGGCAAGGAGCTCTCGCGCCAGATCGCCCGCGTCGCGCCGCGCCGGCTCGTCCTGCTCGACCACGCCGAGGACAACCTCTTCACGATCCAGCGCGAGCTCGAGGACGACCGCCACGTGCATCCGTCGACGCTCGACGTCGTGCTCGCCGATTGCAAGGAGGAGGAACGGATGCGCGAGGTGTTCGCCGCGTACCGCCCGACGGTCGTCTTCCACGCCGCCGCCTACAAGCACGTCGGCCTGATGGAGTCCAATCCCGTCGAGGCGGTGCGCAACAACGCGATCGCCACGCGGCTGATGGCGCGCATCTCCGGCCAGACGAAGGTCAAGACGTTCGTTCTCGTCTCCACCGACAAGGCGGTCGCGCCGGCGACCGTCATGGGCGCCTCCAAGGCGCTGGCCGAGTTCGCGCTCGAGGCCGAGCAGGCGCGCTTCGCCGACACCCGCTTCTGCGCCGTGCGCTTCGGCAACGTCCTGGGCTCGTCGGGCTCGGTCGTGCCGATCTTCCGCCGCCAGATCGCGCTCGGCGGCCCGCTGACGGTCACCGACGAGCGCATGACGCGCTACTTCATGACGATCCCGGAGGCGGTGCAGCTCATCATCCGCGCGGGCGGGCTGGCGAAGACCGGCGAAGGTGAGATCTACGTGCTCGAGATGGGCGAGCCGGTCCGGATCCTCGACCTCGCGCGAACGATGATCGAGCTCTCCGGCCTGGATCCCGAGCGCGACATCGCGATCGAGATCGTCGGCCGGCGGGCGGGCGAGAAGCTCCACGAGGAGCTGTTCAACCCCTACGAGCGCCCGCAGCCCACGCCCGCCGAGAAGATCCTGCGCGCCGAGCGCGAGGCGCGGCCGCCCAAGGCGGTCGACGAGATGTTCGACCAGATCGGCCTGCTCGTGCTGGAGGGCGACGCGGCCGGTCTTGCGGCGAAGGTCTCCGAGCTGTCTGCGATTCCCGAGGCCGGTCCGACTAGGATCCTGCGATCTGAGCCGGAGGCCGCCGCGATGTCAGCACAACAACGACCGATGAGCGACGGCGCGCAGTCGTGACCACGCGCCGTTGCTCGACGATGGCCGCAGTCGACCCGCGAGGCCGGTGCTCGCGACGATGACCGCGACGGTCATCGCTGCCGCGGGCGACCTCGTCGAGCGGATCGGCTCGTACGCCGGCTACGCGTCGGTCGTCGGGCTCGGCATCCTCGCGCTGCTGTACTTCACGCAGGCGCGGGAGGTCAGGCGCCTGCGCGAGTGGGCCGGTCGCGCGCCGGAGCGCGACGCGCAGCTCGGCGCGCGGATGCAGGCCGACGCGCAGCGGCGCGTCGTGGCGCAGCCGCTGGCGCCGTCCTCCCCCGCCGCCCAGCAGGCGGCCCAGCAGCGCGCGGCCGCGACGGCGGCCGTCTACGCGAGCGTGGGCGCTCCGCCGCCCGGCGCTCCGCCTCCGCCCGGACAGCTCGCGCGTCCTGCGACATCCGTTCCCGGTGCGCCCGCTCCCGCGCCCGGCGCGGTGCCTGCGGCGTTCGATCCCGCATCCGCGACCCCCTCGCCCGCAACGCCGGCGCCCGGCACGCCCGCGCCGGCCGCGCCGGGGACGGTGCCGGCCGCGGCCCCCGCGACCGCCGGCTCGGCGCGAACCCAGGCGCCGTCGCCGCCGAGCACGCGGCCGGTCGTGACCGCCACGCCGACGCCGGCGCCCCCGGCGCCGCCGCCCGCGGCGACCGCCGCCGCGCGCTCGCTGTCGCGCAGCGTGGAAGCTCTCCCCAACGGCGCCACGACCCAGGACACCACCGAGTCCGCCGCGGCGCGTCCGGGGCCGCTGCCGTACGTGCCCGCGCGCGGCCCGGAGCAGGAGGACGAGGGCGGCTCCGTGGTGTCTGGCGGCCGCGTCGCGATGATCGTCGGAGGCGCCGTCGCGTCGATCCTCGTCGCGGTCGTGCTGGTGGTCTTCCTGACGGGCGACAGCGAGGCACCGCCCCCGCCCAACGACTTCGGCAACACGCCGGCGGCGCGGGCGCCGGCGGACACCCCCGGCTCGGCCGACGAGCCGGCCTCGTCGCGCGCCTCCTCGTCGGCGCTCACGAGCGCCGAGCGGCGCGCCACGAACGTCGCCGTCCTCAACGGCACCACGCAGCCGGGCCTCGCCCGTTCCGTCGGCGACGAGATCGAGAAGGGCGGCTTCAGGATCAGCGGCGTGGCGACGAACGCCGATCAGAGCGTCCCGACGACGATCGTCGCCTACACGTCCGGCAACGAGAAGGCGGCGCTGGCGGTCGCGAAGATCATCGGCGTCGACAGCGGATCGGTGCAGGTGGCCGACGCGAACACGATCGTCGCCGCCGATGCCGACGTCGTAGTGACGGTCGGCTCGGACAAGCTCGGTTAGCAGTGGCCCCTCGCGCAGCGCGGCGTGCGACACGCCACGAGAAGAATCACTAGCTCGGGGGGAGTCCTCATCGCCGGCTCGAATGAGGTCCTGCTCGTGCGCCACGGGGAGACCGACGACAACGCGGCCGCCCGGTTCCAGGGCCGCCTCGACACGCAGCTCAACGATCGCGGCCGTGAGCAGTCGCGCGCGCTCGCGCAGCGCCTGCGCGGCGAGGGCCTGCGCGCGCTGTACACCAGCCCGCTGCGGCGCGCGCGCGAGACGGCGCGGATCGTCGGCGACGCGCTCGGCCTCGAGGCGGTCGTCGACGAGCGCCTGAGCGAGGCGGACACGGGCGACTGGACCGGCCTTCTGACGAGCGAGATCGTCGCCCGCGCAGCCGGCGAGTACGCGCGCTGGCGCGCCGCCGACCCGACGTTCCGGCTCCCCGGCGGGGAGTCCGTCGCCGAGCAGTCGGAGCGGATGGCGGCCGCGCTGGCCGATGTCGCGCGCGGGCCGCTGCCGGCGCTCGTCGTCACGCACGGCGGGTCGATCCGCGCGGTCGCGGGGCTCGAGCGCGATCCGGGCGAGTCGGTCGGCAACTGCGCGGTCTACCGCCTGCGGGCGGTGACCGCGGGCCCCAGCACGCAGCCGTGACCGCGATCGCCCGCATCGTCTTCGCGCTGCTCGTCGGCGCAACGTTCGCGGCGTTCTTCGTCGCCCAGGAGCTCAAGAGCACGCCGCCGCGCGTGGAGTTCACCGTCACGCCCTTCTTCTCCCCCAACAGCGACGGCCGCTTCGACCGCGCGCGGATCGCGTTCACGCTGAAGCGCCCCGACGACG
>DATMJM010000223.1:0-3205 GCA_035553935.1 Solirubrobacteraceae bacterium | reverse complement strand
GAGCACATGTCCGTGGAGTCGTCGAAGCGGTCGAGCCTGGCAGGCGAGGCTCGACCGCTTCGACGACTCCACGGACATGTGCTCGCTCGTCAACGCGAAGTCCGGCGGGTGCGCGCAGGACTGCGGCTTCTGCGCCCAGTCGCGCTTCGCCGAGGCCGAGACGCCCATGCACGCGATGATGGAGCCCGAGCAGATCCTCGAGCACGCGCGCGCTGCCGAGGCCGCGGGCGCGCACCGCTTCTGCATGGTGACCCAGGGCCAGGGCCTGTCGAAGCGCGACTTCGAGAAGGTGCTCGAGGGCACGCGGCTCGTCGCGCAGCACACGAACCTCAAGCGCTGCGCGTCGATCGGCCACATGTCGCCGGCGCGCGCGAAGGCGCTCAAGGACGCCGGCGTGCAGCGCGTGCACCACAACGTCGAGACGGCCGAGTCCTACTATCCCGAGGTCTCGCAGACCGTCCGCTACGAGGGCCGCCTGCGCACGATCGACGCCGTCCGCGAGGCGGGCCTGGAGACCTGCGTCGGCGGGATCCTCAACCTCGGCGAGTCGCGCGAGCAGCGCGTGGAGATGGCGTTCGAGCTGGCGGCGATCGACCCCACGTCGGTGCCGATCAACCTGCTCAACCCGCGCCCGGGGACGAAGTTCGGCGACCGCGAGTACATGGACCCGTGGGAGGCCGTCAAGTGGATCGCGATCTTCCGCCTGATCCTGCCCGACGCGCTGTTCCGGCTCTGCGGCGGGCGCGTGGAGAACATCGGCGAGCTGCAGCAGCTCGCGGTCAAGGCCGGCATCAACGGCGTGATGATGGGCAACTTCCTCACGACGCTCGGCAACACGCCCGACGAGGACCGCGAGATGTTCGAGAACCTCGGCCTGAACGTCGCGCGCCAGCCTGACAACGCCGCCAACCCGCGGCCGGACAACCGCAGCGGCTGGCTCGCCGGGGAGACGCCGGCGGCCGACGCAACCGAGGCAGGCGCAGCGCGGGACTTCGCGGGGCTCGACGTGCGCCTGTGGGATCCCTCGACGCAGCTGCGCTTCGCGCGCAAGCGCGGGCCGATCCCGCCGCGACCCGAAGCCACGCCGGACAGCGCGACGGGCACGCGAGGCTGACCGGTGGCGGAGATCGCGGCGCGGCTGGCAGAGCTCGAGGAGCTCGGCCTGTACCGCCGCACCCGGCTCGTCAGCGGCCCGCAGGGACCCAACGTCGTGCTCGACGGGCAGCCGGTCCTGCTGCTGTGCTCGAACAACTACCTCGGCCTCGCCGATCACGAGAAGGTTCAGCAGGCGGCGGCCGACGCGGCGCTGCGGTGGGGCGCCGGCGCCGGCTCGTCGCGCCTCGTCAGCGGCACGATGACCATCCACCGCCGCCTGGAGAAGCGCCTGGCGGCGTTCAAGCGGATGCCCGCGGCGCTGCTGTTCGGCTCGGGCTACCTGGCCAACCTCGGCGTCGTCGGCGCGCTCTCCCGCGCGGGAGACGTCGTGTTCTCCGACGAGCTCAACCACGCATCGATCATCGACGGCTGCCGGCTGTCGCGGGCCGAGACGTTCGTGTACCGCCACAACGACGTCGAGCACCTCGCCTGGGGGCTGCGGCAGGCCGGCGGCCGCGGATCGCTGATCGTCACGGAATCGGTCTTCTCGATGGATGGCGACATCGCGCCACTGGAGGAGATCGCGGCGCTTGCGCGCCGCCACGGCGCGCGGCTGGCCGTCGACGAGGCGCACGGCACCGGCTGCATCGGGCCGGGCGGTCGCGGCGCGGTCGCGGACGCCGGTCTCGAGCACGCGGTCGACGTCGTCGTCGGGACGCTCGGCAAGGCGCTCGGCTCCTACGGCGCCTACGTCGCCTGCGACGAGGAGATGGCCGCGCTGCTGACCAACAGCGCGCGGTCGCTGATCTTCTCGACCGCGCCGCCGCCGCCGTCGGTCGCGGCCGCGCTCGCCGCGCTCGACTTACTCGAGCAGCAGCCGCGCCGCGTCGAGCGCCTGCAGGCCAACGCGGAGGTGCTGCGCGCCGAGCTCGCGCGCGAGGGGTTCGACGTCGCCGGCTCCTCGACCCAGATCGTGCCGATCGTCGTGGGCGAGGCGTCGACGGCGATGCGCGTCTGCGAGGCGGCGCTCGAGCGCCGCGTGTTCGCGCAGGCGATCAGGCCGCCGACGGTGCCCGACGGCACCTCGCGGCTGCGCCTCGCGGTCATGGCGACGCACACCAAAGACGAGCTGCGCGACGCCGCACGGATCCTCGGCCGCGCCGCGCTGCAGGGCGGCTTCCGGCCGGCGACGGAGATGCCTGGCGCGGTCGCGCACGAGCGCTCGCGGCCGGGCGCGCCACGGCCGCGTCCCGCGGCCGATGCCGCGTGACGCGACCCAGCCGCATGCTCCACCGCGGCTGCTTCGTGACCGGCACCGACACCGCCGCAGGCAAGACCGTCGTGGCGACGGCGATCGCGGCGGCGCTGCGGGCACGCGGCGAGCCGGTCGCGGCGTGGAAGCCGGTCGTGACGGGCGTCGCCGAGCCGCAGGAGGGCGCCTGGCCCGCCGATCACGAGCTGCTGGCGCGCGCGGCCGGCGCGGAGCCCGCAGACGTGACGACCGCGACGTTCGGCCCCGCGGTCTCGCCGCATCTCGCCGCGCAGCTCGCGGGCAGCAGGTTGTCGCTGGAGGTGCTCGTGCGGGCGGCGCATCGCGCCGCGGCCGCGGCCGGCGACGCGGCCGCGTTCATCGCGGAAGGCGTGGGCGGGCTGCTCGTGCCGTTCGGCGACTTCACGGTGCGTGACCTGGCGGTCGCGCTCGGGCTGCCGCTCGTCGTGGCGGCGCGCCCGGGCCTCGGGACGATCAACCACTCGCTGCTGACGCTCGAGGCCGCCCGCGCCGCCGGGCTCGACGTCCGCGCGGTCGTGCTGACGCCATGGCCGGACGAGCCGGGCGTCATGCAGCGCTCCAATCGTGCGACGATCGAGCGCCTCGGCGACGTGGAGGTCGCGGCGCTGCCGGCCACCAGCCCGACGTTCGCCGACCTCGCGCGCGCCGGGGAAGCGCTGCCGTTCGAGCGCTGGATCGGCCCGTGAACGCCCCGCGCCGTGATCAGCGCCACGGCAGCAGCGTGAGCGCGATCCGCATCAGGCTGCCCGCGGCGCCCGACGCCTACCCGTCGTCGCCCGCCGCGAACGAGACGATCGAGGAGTCGATCAGCCATTCGAC
>DATMJM010000222.1:0-3745 GCA_035553935.1 Solirubrobacteraceae bacterium | reverse complement strand
GCTCGCGCGCGAGCGCGGCGACCTTCGTGCCCTGCACGGCGCGCAGAACGGCGGCGGCCATCGGCAGGCCGCCGGCTTCGCGACGGAGATGGCGCCCGACGAGCTCGTCGGGTTCCTGCGCCGCGAGGTGGCTGTGCAGCTCGACGGGTAGTGCCGTCCGCAGGATGCGCAAACTGCGATCTGGAGGTGAGCCGCACATGGAGTCATCAGACGGAACCCTGCCGGGCAGGTGCCGCAACTGGAGGGCCCTGCTGGGGCCGGGCGTCGTCGTCGTCGACGTCTGGGTGACGTTCCCGTCCGCGGGCTGGAACATGGAGCTGCGCAAGGCCGAGGAGCAGGGCGACGATGCCGAGGAGCTCATCCTCGAGCGGATCGTCACCTATCCCGATCCGTCGGCCTACCAGCCGCCGGTGACGCGCGGGCTGGACATCCACTGGGAGGAGCAGACAGACGTCGAGTACAAGACGGTCCGCATCGTGCCCGACGACCTCACGCTCGAGGTGATCGATCGCCGCAACGCGCCGCCGCTGAACGCAGAACGCTGACGCGTGCCCGACGGCGTCCTGCTCATCGACAAGCCGGCGGGCAAGACCTCGCACGACGTCGTCGCGGCCGTGCGGCGCGATCACCGCGACCGCCGCGTCGGCCACGCCGGCACCCTCGACCCGTTCGCCACCGGGCTGCTGCTCGTCCTCGTCGGCCGCGCGACGCGCATCCAGCGCTACCTCATGGCGCTGCCGAAGCGCTACGAGACGATCGCGCGCCTGGGCTGGATCTCGAGCACGGGCGACCCTGAGGGCGTCCTGGAGCAGACCGCCAACGTGCCGCCGGACCCGCCGCAGCTCCCGACCGGCGAGCTGCTGCAGCGCCCGCACGCCTACAGCGCCGTGAAGGTCGGCGGCCGGCGCGCCTACGCGCTGGCGCGGGCGGGAGAGGAGGTCGAGCTCGAGCCGCGCCCGGTCACCGTGCACCGCTTCGAGCAGCTGTGGCGCGAGGGCGACCGGGCCGCCTTTTCCATCGAGTGCTCTGCCGGGACGTACGTGCGCACGCTCGTCGCCGGCCTCGGCGACGCCTACTGCGAGCAGCTGCGGCGCACCGCGATCGGGGCGTTCGAGGTGACCGATGCCGACCCGGCGCGGCTCGTGCCGCTCGGCGACGTGCTGGAGCAGATCCTTCCCAGCGTGCGCCTGGATCCCGAGGACGCCCGCCGCGCCGGCCACGGCGCCGCGGTGGCCGCCCGGGGTCCACAGGGCGCAGCCGACGTGCTGCTGCGCGACGACGACGGGCCGATCGCGATCGCGCAGCCGAAGGACGGGCGCCTGAAGCCCGTCGTAGGCTTCCGCGCGTGAAGACGACACGCCTGCCCGACGTCGAGCCGCGCCCGCGGCGGGTCGCCGTCGGGACCTTCGACGGCGTGCACCTAGGCCACCGCGAGGTCATCCGCGGCGCCGACACCGTCCTCACGTTCCAGCCGCACCCGACGGCGGTCGTCCAGCCGGGCGCGGCGCCGCGCCTGCTGACGAATTTGGCGCGCAAGGAGCAGCTCGTCGCGTCGCTCGGCGTGGAGGAGCTCGTCGTGATCCCGTTCGACCGCGAGTTCGCGAGCCGCTCGGCGCAGGACTTCCTCGACGACGTGCTCGTCGGCGCCCTCGGCGCGACGCACGTCTCCGTCGGCGAGAACTTCCGCTTCGGCCACAAGGCCCGCGGCGACAGCGCGCTGCTGTGCGCCGACGAGCGCTTCGAGACGCGCGTCGTGCGGCTGCTGGAGGTCGACGGCGAGGTGGTGTCGTCGAGCCACATCCGCGCGCTCGTGCTCGGCGGCGCAGTCGAGTACGCCGGCCGGCTGCTGGGCGACGCGTTCACCGTCGCAGGCGAGGTCGTGCACGGCGACGAGCGCGGGCGCGAGCTCGGCTACCCGACGGCGAACCTCGTGCCGGACCCCGCCTACGTGACGCCCGGCCACGGCGTCTACGCCGCGCGCGCGACGGTGCAGACGGGGCAGGCGTATGCGGCGGCCGTCAGCATCGGCGTGCGCCCGACGTTCGTCACCGGCCGCGGCGAGCTCATCGAGGCCTACCTGCTGGACTTCTCGGGCGACCTGTACGGGACCGACCTGCAGATCAGCTTCGTCAAGCGCCTGCGCGGCGAGAAGCGCTTCGAATCCGTCGACGCGCTGATCGACCAGATGGCGCTCGACGTCGACGCCGCGCGGGCGCTGCACGACCGTGGCGATTGACGAAGTTGCTACCTTTGCCCGCGCACATGGCACTGACCCAAGAACGCAAGCAAGAGCTCATCAGTCAGTTCGGCGAGAACGACCAGGACACGGGAAACACCCGCGTGCAGGTCGCGCTGCTCACCGAGCGCATCAACCAGCTCACAGAGCATCTTCGCTCCAACCAGAAAGACCACCATTCGCGCCGCGGGCTGCTCATGCTGGTCGGCCGCCGCCGCCGGCTGCTGAACTACTTCCAGAAGCACGACCTCGACGGCTACCGGGCGCTGATCAAGGAACTCGGGCTGCGCAGGTGAGCGTACTGCCGGCGGGCTCCGAGGTCCCCGAGTTCACGCTGCGGCGCGAAGACGGCGAGCCGTTCACGCGCGACGACCTCGCCGGCAGGACAACGGTGCTGGTGTTCTACCCGTCGGCGTTCAGCTCGGTCTGCACCGACCAGTTCCAGATCTACCAGGAGGTCCTCGACGACCTCGCCGCCGAGGGCGCCACGCTCTACGGCGTCTCGATCGACCAGACCGACAGCCAGGTCGCCTTCCGCGAGTCCGTCGGGTCGTCGATCGCGATGCTGTCGGACTCCCATCCGCAGGGCGCCGCGGCGAAGGCGTTCGGCGTCTTCTTCGAGCCGACCGGCGTCGCGAACCGGGCGCTCGTGATCGTCGGCCCCGACCTCAAGGTCCAGTGGTCGTGGGAGGGCGAGCACCCCGGGACGATGCCGGGCGTGAACCTCATCTTCGACGGCCTCGCCGTCGGCGCGCGCTGAGCGCGACCCGCCTCAGGCGACGCCGAGCGCGAAGAACAGCGCGGCGGCCAGCAGCGCCAGCGTCGCCGCCACGCCGGCGTTGCCCGTCGCGACGAACCCACCGTCAAGCGGCTTGGCCGGCGTCAGCAGCGACGCGGTCATCACGAGCGCGGCCGCGGCGAGCGCAAGCGCTCCCGGGATCGCGAGCCACGCGCCGGCGATCAGCAGACCCAGCGCCGCCGCGCCGACGAGCACCGGCCCGATCAGGTGCACGGCGGGCGCGGGACGCTCCGGCTCGGCGACCGGCAGTGGCGCCCATGTGGTGCCGAACGCCGTCGCGGTCGCGGCGATCGCGATCCCCGGCGTCCAGCCGCGCCGGCCGACCCGCATGCCCGCGCCGCGCGCGACGACGCTGCGGCCGCGTAGGACGAGCACGATCAGCGCCAGCACCCCGGCGATCAGCACCACCGCGTCGACCGTTCCGCCTGCGCCCGGCTTCCTCAGCACGAGGGCGAAGGTCGCGATCGTCGCGGCGACGGCGACGAGCCACGGCGTGTACACCGGCACGCGCGGATGGCGCTCGGTGAGCGCCATGAGCGGGTCGATGAGCCGCCCGGCGAGATCGCCGCCGAAGCGCGTCGCCAGCAGGCGCCGCCCGAGGCGCAGGCCGAGCAGGACGACGAGCGCGAAGCCGGCCGCGGCGACGGGCGCCCCCTCCTGCGCGCGGGCGTAGCTCCAGCGCGGCGGCAGCGGCTTGGACAGGTCGAGGT
>DATMJM010000221.1:0-2650 GCA_035553935.1 Solirubrobacteraceae bacterium | reverse complement strand
CCGTCAGCTCGACCGCGTCCTGGGCCAGACACTTCAGCGTGCGTGGCAGGCGGGTGCCGGCCCCGGCGACGGGCGGCTGGTCGTCGATGTGGACTCGTTCGTCGGTGAGGTCCACGGGTACGCCAAGCAAGGCGCCGCATTCGGCTACACGCGAGTGCGCGGCTATCACCCGATCCTCGCCACGCGCGCCGACACCGGCGAGGTGCTGCACATCCGCCTGCGCCAAGGATCGGCGAACACCTCCCGCGGGATGCTGCGCTTCTGCGATGAGCTGATCGCCCGCACTGATCGCGCCGGCGCGACCGGTCCCAAGCTGCTGCGGGCCGACTCGGGGTTCTGGGCCAACAAGACCTTCGATCGCCTCGACTCGGCGGGCTGGCAGTTCTCGATCGGTGCGCGCCTGCAAGCCCACGTGGGGTCTGTCCGATGAAGTGTGTGTGGTCTGGGTGACCGATTCGGCCCTTGTTGTCAAGACGCGCCGAAAATTGTCGGTTGATCGGCATCGAAAAATGTCGGTCGGGGCGGTTTAGGTCGTCGGCTCGTTGGCGGGTGCGCGTAGCGCGTCGAGTCGACCCTTGAGTCGGTAGCTGGGGCCGTTGATCGCGAGGACTTCGGCGTCGTGGAGGAGGCGGTCGAGGATCGCGGCGGCGAGGGCTTCGTCGCCGAAGGTGTCGGCCCATTCCGAGACGGTCTTGTTGCTGGTGACGATCGTCGAGCCGCGGGTGTAGCGGCGGTTGACGACGCCGAAGAAGCGGTTGGCGTCGGCGTGATCGAGCGTCAGGTAGCCGGCCTCGTCGATCAGCAGCAGATGCGGGCGTTGCAACTGGGCGAGCTTGTTGTTGAGCTTGCCCAGCGCGTCGGCGTGGCGCAGGCCGCGGACGAGGTCATCGAGGGTGGTGTAGCGGACGAGGTAGCCGCGCGCGAGGGCTTCCATCGCCAGGCCGACGGACAGGTGGCTCTTGCCAACGCCGGGTGGCCCGAGGATCAGGCAGCCGACCTTGCGCTCGATGAAGCGCAGCGAGCGCAGCTCGGCGACGCGTTTGGGGTCCAGGTCGGGCTGGAAGCTCAGGTCGAACTCGTCCAGCGTCTTGTGGTGGGGCAGGGCGGCCATCTTCAATCTGGCTTGGTAACGGCGGCCGTCGAGCACACCGACTTCGGTCTCGAGGATCAGGTCGAGGAACTCGCGGTAGCCCAGTTGCGCGGCCTCGGCGCGATCGACGAGTTCGTCAGGGTCCTCGCAGATGCCGTGCAGCTTCAGCTCGGTGGCGTTGCGGCGGATGCGCTGGGTGATCAGCTCAGCCATCGATGAGCTCCTGGTAGGTCGACAGCGGGCGGCGGTGGACGTCGACGGTCGGCATCGCGTCCAGCACCGACGCCAGCGACACGGAGTTCTCGACGGGATCGGGGAGCACCTTGGCGGGGCGGCCGCGTTCGTGGCGTGCGATGCGGCGGCCGTCGTGCTGGGAGTAGACCTCAAGCTCGTCGGGTCCGAGGATCAGCTCGACGCGCTCGCCGGGCTTGGCGTCAGGGACGCAGTAGCGGCGGCCCTCGAAGCTGAAGAACCCGTCGCGCGCAACCACGCGGGTGGTGCGCTGCACGACGAGGTAATCGGTCGCCGGCAGCGCGAGTAGCGCACCGCGATCGCGCTCGCCGCGGTCGGCGACGACCTCGCCGTGGGTGCCGTGCACGCGCGCCCGAGCGACGTCCTCGTTCCAGCTCTGCCACGCCTCGTTGGCCTGCTCGTAGCTGGTGAAGGCGTGACCCCTGAGCAGCCGTTCGCGCACGTAGGAGACGTCGTGCTCGACCTTGCCCTTGGTCTTGGCGCGGTAGGGCTGACACAACCGCATGGAGAAGCCGTAGTGGTGCGCGGAGGCCAGCGCCTCGGGGTGGAAGATCCGCCGCTCCAGCGCCACTTCCCTGCCGACGTGCTGGCGCACGACGGTCTTGGTGCGGTCATAGAGCAGCTCGCGCGGAACGCCGCCGAAGTGCCGGAACGCCTGGCGATGACACGCCCAGAACGTCACGAGGTCCTGCGAGCCCGTCAGCGCCAGGAACCCCTCGCGGGAGTGGCCGAGCACCATGTGAAACGCGTAGAGCGGAAGCTCCAACCCCGAGCTCGTGCGGATCGGCTCCTCGTGAGACCAGTCGACCTGCGCCTGGAAGCCCGGCGCCGTCTCAAAGCGCACCTCCGCCCTGGCCGGCGGCTTCGGGCGCGACCGCTCGACATAGCGGCGCACCGTGTCATAGCCGCCATCGAAGCCGTAGTCGCGCACGAGATCCTGATGCACCCTGGTGGCCAACAGCCTGGGCTGCGCGGCGAGCCACTGATCGATCAGCGGCTTGAACGGATCCAGCTTGGAGGGCATCCGCTTGCGCCGGTAGACCGGCTGCGCGCCGTGCTCGAGATAGCGCTTCACGGTGCGCCAGTCGCGGCCGACAATGCGGCCGATCTCGGCGTAGGTGTAGCCCTGACGCGCCAGCGCCCTGATGTCCATCAGTTCCTCCTCGTTGATCACCCGCAGGTCCTCCACGTCGACGGCAAAGAGCCGTCGAGCGTCAAGACCACGCAGGACAGAACACATCGCCCGGGGGTCCCCGGCGGCCGCGCACGCGCACGCCGGGCTCGTCGCCCCTCCGGGGCTCCTCACCC
>DATMJM010000220.1:0-4925 GCA_035553935.1 Solirubrobacteraceae bacterium | reverse complement strand
TCCCGGCGCTGACGTTCGAGATCGGCCCCAAGGTCTGGCTGCCGTCGGAGCTGGCGAAGGCCGAGTAGCGGCTCAGCGGGCGTCCAGCCGCGCGACGTCGTCGTCCGTTAGCGTCAGCTCGACCGCCTCGACGTTCTCCTCGAGGTGGTCGAGCGACCCTGTGCCCGGTATCGGCAGCATCACCGGCGAGCGCTGCAGCAGCCACGCCAGCGCGACCTGGCCCGGCGTGAAGCCGCGACAGTGCGCGATCTCGGCGACGACGCCGCCGGGCAAAGCGAGGTTGCCGGCCGCGAGCGGATACCAGGCGAGGAAGCCGATCCCGGACCGCTCGCAGACGTCGAGCACGTCCTGGGAGGCGCGGTCGACGAGGTTGAATCGGTTCTGGACCGAGACGACGTCGACGATCGCGCGCGCCTCGGCGAGCTGGGCGACGCTGACGTTCGAGACGCCGACGTGACGGACCTTGCCCTCGTCCTGCAGCTCCTTGAGCGCGCCCACCGACTCGGCGTACGGCACGGCGCGATCGGGCGAATGCAGCTGGTAGAGGTCGATCCGGTCGACGCGCAGCCGCCCCAGAGAGCCCTCGCACGCCGCCTTGAGGTGCTCCGGGCGCCCGTTGCGCGGCCACTCGCCGGGTCCGGTGCGCTCGAGCCCGCCCTTCGTCGCGATCGTCAGCCCGTCATAGGGATGCAGCGCCTCGGCGATGAGCTCCTCGCTGACGTGCGGGCCGTAGCTGTCGGCAGTGTCGATGAGGTCGACGCCGAGCTCGACGGCTCGTCGCAGGACGGCCTTTGCGACCGCGCGATCCGGCGGCGGGCCCCACACGCCCCGACCGGTGATCCGCATCGCGCCGAAGCCGAGGCGGTGGACGCTGACGTCGCCGCCGATCGTCAGCGTGCCGCCGGCCTCGACCCCGCTCACGGGCCGCTCAGAGCACCGGCAGGTAGCGGTCCAGCTCCCAGCGGCTGACCTGCACGCGGTAGTCCTCCCACTCCCGGCGCTTGATCTCCACGTATCGGTTGAACATGTGCTCGCCGAGCGCGCGCAGGACGAGCTCGGACTCCGCCGTCAGCTCGATCGCCTCGCCGAGCGTCTCGGGCAGCTGCTCGATGCCGAGGCGGCGGCGGTCGTCGGGCGACAGGTGGTAGAGGTTCTTCTCCATCGGCTCGGGCAGCTCGTAGCCCTTCTCGATGCCCTCCAGGCCGGCGTGCAGCAGCGCGGCGAAGGTCAGGTACGGGTTGCAGGCTGGGTCAGGGCAGCGCAGCTCCATCCGCGTGGCGGCCTCCTTGCCGGGGTGGTACAGCGGCACGCGCACGAGCGCCGAGCGGTTGCGCCGGCTCCACGCGACGTAGACCGGGGCCTCGAAGCCCGGGACGAGGCGCTTGTAGGAGTTCACCCATTGGGCGAAGATCGACGAGATCTCGCGGGCGTGCTTGAGCTGGCCCGCGATGAACGCCTTGCCGACGTCCGACAGGAAGTACGGGTCGTCGGCGTCGAAGAAGGCGTTTCGGCCGTCGCGGAAGAGGCTCATGTGCGTGTGCATGCCCGAGCCGTTCTCGCCGAACAGCGGCTTGGGCATGAACGTCGCATGCCAGCCGTACTTCATGGCGTACTCCTTGACCGTGATGCGGTACGTCATGCAGTCGTCGGCCATCTTCATCGCGTCGGCGTAGCGCATGTCGATCTCGTGCTGGCTCGGACCGACCTCGTGGTGGGTGTACTCGACGTGGATGCCGAGCTGCTCGAGCGCGAGCACCGTCTCGCGCCGCACGTCGGAGCCTGCGTCGAGCGTCGTCAGGTCGAAGTAGCCGCCCTCGTCGAGCACCTCGGTTCCCTTCGAGTCCTTGAACAGGAAGTACTCCAGCTCCGGGCCGACGTTGAAGGTGTCGAAGCCCAGCGACCCGGCACGCTGCAGCGCGCGGCGCAGGACGTGTCGCGGATCGCCCTCGTACGGGGTGCGCTCCGGCGTCAGCACGTCGCAGAACAGGCGGCCGACACCCTGCTCCTCCGGGCGCCACGGCAAGATCGCGAACGTCGACGGGTCCGGCATCGCGAGCATGTCGGACTCCTCGATGGCGTTGAAGCCGGTGATCGAGGAGCCGTCAAAGCCCATGCCGCCCTCGAAGGCGTCGTCGAGCTCGGCTCGGTTGATCGAGAACGACTTCAGCTGGCCGAGGATGTCGGTGAACCACAGCCGGATGAAGCGGATGTCGCGCTCGCCGACGATCGCCTTGACGTCGTCGGCCGTCTGGGGACGGTCGTCGCTCATGGCCGGGAGACTAGATGAGGCGTCGCCGCGGGAGGATGTCGCGTGCCTGTCAGGTCAGCCAGCGCCGCGCCCAGCGCTCGAGCTCGTGGACCGCCGGCGCGAGGTCGCGCCCCATCTGGGTGAGCTCGTACTCGACACGCGTCGGGCGACCGGGGCGCACGTTGCGCGCGACGACGCCGTAGCGCTCGAGCTCCTTCATACGCTCCGACAGCAGGCGGTCAGACAGCTCGGGAACCGCCTCCGCGATCTCGCCGAAGCGCATCGCCTGGCGCTTGATCAGCACACTGACGATGGCGCCCGTCCAGCGGCGCCCGATGAGCTCGACCGCCTTGTGGTACTTCGGACAGCAGGGCGGGCGACCTGCGCCGGCGGCGACGAGGGTCCGCTTCGCGCGGCCGCTGCTGCTACGCGGCGCCGGCTGCGGACCGTCCTCGGCGGGTGCCATTCGCTACGCGGCCCGCAGGGTCCGGCTGTCCTCCGCCGACCCGTCGACGGGCACGTCGCCGGCGACGTTGACCATCGCCGTGAAGCGCTCCAGCGCGACGTAGGCGATCGCCTCGAGGATCTGCTCGTCGCTCCAGCCGGCCTCGCGCGCCTCCTCGTGCAGGTGCATCGGCGGGCGGCCCGGGTTCTCGACGACGGCCTTGAGGTAGTGCAGCAGGGCGGCCGCACGCTCGTCGTTGGAGGTGAACGCGCGCGCCAGCGCGACCTCGTCGAGCGCGAGCCCGGCCTGGCGCGCCGTGCGGCTGTGCAGCGCGATGCCCGGCTGCGAGCCGTGGTACTCGGCGATCGCCAGCGCGATGCGCTCGAGCGTCGGCACGTCTAGCGCGCCGCGGCGCAGCTCCGACCGGAAGCGGGCGTAGCCGCGCAGCGCGGCGGGCGAGCCGGCGAGGGCGCCGAGGAAGTTCGGCAGCTGGCCGCCGGTCGCGAGCGCGCCGCGGAGGACGGGCACGGAGCCCTCCGGAGCGGTGAGGTCGTCGTGGATCTGGAACCTGCTCATCGATGTCTTCATGGGGAATGCCTTCTGGGGATGGCGTGGATCGGCGTCCGCGGCGCGAGAGGGTGGCTGCTCTGGTTGCTTACTTCTCGTAAGTTTAGTCTGTGGTCCGCGCCGACACAAGACGAAACCTGACCTGTTCTACGCGCGATCCTCGACGGCGGCTCACGCGCCCGTGCGAAGGGTGCCCGCGCCCGGGCGCGTTCAATCGACCGATCGAGCCGGCCGGACGGACGTGTCTCTCGCGCGCGCGGCTTGCGCTCGCGTCAGCGTGCGAGCACAGCGGCGTCGGCGGTGCCGACGGCGACCAGGATCAGCACGATCCCCATGAGCAGTGCCCACATCGCGAGGCGATCGGGCCGCGCGCCGACGCGCTCGATCGGGCGCCGCGGGGGGCGGCGGCGGTCGATCTCGACCGTGCGCGGCACGGCCGGGGCGGGCACGGTGCGACCACGGATCTCGACCGTCCGCCGAGCGGGGATGACCGTTGGCGTAGCGTGTCCCCCACGGCGCGACGCGGCCGTCGGGCGCGCGCCCTCGATCTCGGCGTGTGGACGCTCACGCGCTGTGTGACGCGCCTCGGCGTCCGCGCGGTCGGCGCGCCGGCGTGCCTCGTCGGTGCGCTCGTAGACATCGCGGAGATGTTCGACGTCAGCCCACCATGCGCGGGCCTCGGTGTGTGCCATGGCGTTTTAGGCCTCTTTCCTTTGAGTGCCTACGGGGTTAGCTGACGGGCTCGCGCTGAAAGAGCTGCGCTACGCCGCACGCGCCGGCGATTCGCCCCTATGTGTGGTTCCCCCGCTCCCCGAGCCCTGCGGACCCCGAGATTCGGCGTTCTGACGGCGGCATCGTAGCAGCGATCGATTTCCCTGCATATCCGCAGTGTTATGGAGAGTGCGGACGGAAAGGCCGGAGAATGCGGCTTCGATATGGGTGGTGGTGCTTCTTCGTCGGCGTTCGTGGGGGCCGGGCGTCCGGACCAGCGCGGTGGTGGCCGCGTCCCCCGGCGGTGTGGGAGGCGCGGCGTGGTGACTGCGAATCTTCGATGCGGCGCCCCCGGTGCCCGCCGAGTCCCCACCCTGCTCAAGGCCAACGCGCTTCAGCCGAAGCGGGGCTCCGGGCCACCGGCGCCGAAGCAGCGCCACCGCAACGAGCTACTTCCCAGCGACCTCCTCGATGTACTCGGCCACGTGCTTGGCCTCCTCGCCTTCGAGCAGCTGCGCCGGCATCTGGCCCATGCCGCGCGCGCGGCCCTCCTTGATGGCGTTGAGGGTCAGCCCGGCCGTCGGCGCGAGCACGTCGAGGTCGGGGCCGACCTGGCCGACGGCGTTGGCGTCGTCGAGCGCATGACAGGTCGCGCACTTCTGGTTGAACTGCTCGCGCCCCTCCTGCAGATCGGCGCTGAGCGTCGTTCCGCCAGGGCCTGCCGCGGCCTGATCTCCGAGGATGATGATCGCCGGGACGCCAAGCCCGAAGAGGGCCACGGCCCCGGCCACGGCGAACTCGGAGATGCGCATCGGCTGGCGCCGCCCGGCTTCGAGCGTGTCGCGAACTCCGCGCGGCCCGCCGCGCATCGCCACGAGGACGACAGCGAGCCCGAGCGCGACGAAGATCGAGAGGAAGATCAGTGCTGCCATGCGGCGGGCAATCTACTCGACC
>DATMJM010000219.1:0-4401 GCA_035553935.1 Solirubrobacteraceae bacterium | reverse complement strand
CGCGAGCGCCACGACGCGCTCGGCGGCGCCGTCCATCGTCGCCTCGGGATACACGTGGGGCAGGTTCGCGCCGGCGAGCAGCTCGCGCGCCTCGACGTCGTTCGTGCCGTCCAGCCGCACGACGAACGGCACCCTCGGCTTGAGGATCTCGTAGGCGTCGATGATCCCGCGGGCGACCTCGTCGCAGCGCGTGATCCCGCCGAAGACGTTGAACAGGACCGCCTTGACGTTCGGGTTGGAGAGGATGACCTCGACGGAGGCGGCGATCGCCTCCGCCTTCGCGCCGCCGCCGGCGTCGAGGAAGTTCGCGGGCCTGCCGCCGGCGTGGGCGACGACGTCGAGCGTCGACATGACGAGCCCGGCGCCATTGCCGAAGATCCCGATGTCGCCGTCGAGCTTGACGTACGTCAGCCCGCGCTGCTTGGCCATCGTCTCCTGCTCGTCGGCGTCGATGAGGTCGTCGAGCGCGGCGTTGTCAGGATGGCGGAACATGGCGTTGTCGTCGAGCGTGACCTTCGCGTCGAGCGCCATGACCTCGCGCTCCGGCGTGATGACGAGCGGGTTGACCTCGACGAGCGTCGCTTCCTCCTGCGTGAAGGCCTCGTAGAGCGTGGCGAGCATGTCGCCGACGAGCCGTACGACGTCGGCGTCGACGCCGGCCTCGTAGGCCAGGCGCCGCGCGTGGAACGGATGGAAGCCGACGAGCGGATCGACGTGCAGCGTCGCCAGCGCGGTGGGATGGTCCGCCGCGACCTGCTCGATGTCGATGCCGCCCTTGGTGGAGAGCATCACGAGCGGCGCCTTCGCCGCGCGATCGAAGACGACGGCGGCGTAGTACTCGCTCGTGATCTTGCTCGCGCGCTGGACCCACAGCACGTGAACGGTGTGGCCGCGGATGTCCATCCCGAGGATGTTCGTCGCGTGCTCGCGCACCTCGTGCGGCGTGTTGGCCAGCTTGATCCCGCCGGCCTTCCCGCGGCCGCCGATCTTGACCTGCGCCTTGATGATGGCCGGGTAGCCGACCTCCTCGGCGACGGCCACGGCCTCGTCGACGGTCGTGGCTTCCCTGCCGGGGAGCTGCGCGACGCCGTGGCGCGCGAGAACCTGCTTTCCCTTGTACTCGAGAAGGTCCATGGGCGGGGCACGATAGTTCAACGGCCCCCGACCGCGCGGCTGCTCAGGCCGGCAAGCTCCTATCATGGCGGCCCTCATGGCGCTTCCCAAGCAGATCTCGCTGGTCACGTTCGACGTCTACGGCACGCTGATCGATTGGGAGCAGGGCATCGTCGATGCCTTCGAGAGGGAGGCGGCGCGCGACGGGTTCACGATCGATCGCGAGGAGCTGATCGCGAACTTCCACGAGATCGAGCGCCAGATCGAGTCGGGCTCCTATGAGCTGTATGCCGAGGTCCTGCGCCGCACGGCAGTGGAGATCTCCAAGCGCCTGGACTGGCCCCTGGAGCCCTCCCGCTCGGGGTTTCTGCCCGACAGCGTGCAGCGCTGGGCACCTTTCAAGGAGACGAACACGCAGCTCAACAAGGTGACCAAGAAGTTCAAGACGGGCCTGATCTCCAACATCGACGACAAGCTGCTCGGGCAGACCCGGCGCCACATCCCGCACGACTTCGACCTCGTCGTCACCGCGCAGCAGGTCCGCTCCTACAAGCCCGACATGGCGCATTTCACCGAGTGCGCGCGGCGGATGGGCACGAAGAAGGGCTGGGTGCACGTCTCGTCGAGCTACTACCACGACGTCGAGCCGTGCGTGAAGAACAAGATCCCGGTGATCTGGGTCAACCGGGGCAAGGAGGCGCTCGAGCCGGGCCAGAAGAAGCCGACCGCCGAGGTGAAGAACCTCCTCGAGGCGGTCAGGCTGCTCGGCGCGTAGCGGCCTCGACCCGCTCCCCGTGCGCGTCGTCGGCCTGCACCCCGACGTCCTCGTCGCGACGAGCCGCGTCTGGCAGACGACGTGCACGATCGTGCGCAGCGGCGACGAGTGCTTCGTCATCGACTCGCCCGTCTTCCCGGACGAGCTCGAGGTGCTGCCGGCGGTCCTCGACCACGCCGGCTTTGCGTTGAGCGGCCTGCTCGCGACGCACGCCGACTGGGACCACCTGCTCGGCCGCCTGGCGTTCCCCGGCGCGGCGCTCGGCGTCGCCGAGACGACCGCCGCGCGGCTGGCCGCCCAGCCGGGCGCGGCGGCACGCGGGCTGCGCGAGTTCGACGACGAGCACTACCTCGACCGGCCCGCGCCGCTGTCGCTCGGCCAGGTCCAGGCGCTGCCCGTTCCCGGCCACTGCGAGATCGGCGGCCAGCAGCTCGAGCTGCATCCGGCCGAGGGTCACACCGCGGATGGCATGGCGGTCTGGATCCCGTGGGCGCGGGTGCTGGTGTGCGGCGACTACCTCTCGCCGGTCGAGCTCCCGATGCTCGCCGAGGGCGGCGCGCGCGACGCGTACATCGCGACGCTGCGCCGGCTCGAGCCGCTGGTCGGCGCCGCCTCCTACGTCGTGCCGGGGCACGGCGACGCGCTCGACTCGGTGCGCGCCGCGGCGATCCTGCGCGAGGACCTCAACTACCTCGCCAGGCTGCCCGACGCCGAGCTGCCGATCGCGCGGCGCGGCAGGGCGCAGCTCGCGATCCATGCCGACAACGTCCGGCGGGTACGCACGGGTTCGTGATCGCGCACGTAGCACTGGAGGTCCGCGAGCAGGACGTCGAAGGCTGCGTGCGCTTCTGGGCCCTGCTGGGCTTCGCCGGCGTCGAGGCGCCCGCGGCCCTTGCGGGCCGCGCGACGTGGGTACAGGCAGGCGAGACGCAGATCCACCTGCTGTACGCCGACTCGCCGGCGCTCCCGCCTGAGGGCCACGTGGCCGTGATCGTCGACGACTTCGCCGCGACGATGTCGGCGCTGCGCGACGCGGGCTTCGACCCGCAGCAACGTACCCGCCACTGGGGGTCGCCGCGCGCGTTCGTGCGCTCGCCGTCGGGACACCGGGTCGAGCTCATGGCGTTCGCGCCGCAGGGCGGCGGCGCGTAGCCGAAGGCGCCGCCCGACCGGCTCGCGTCAGCGCTGAGTCCTCACGGGTCGGCGGCGGGCGGGCACAGCCAGGCGACGAAGAGGTGCTGGACGCCGAGCATGAGCGCGGCGACGTAGCGATTGCGTCCGTCCGTGAGGACGAAGCGGCGGTCGTGCCTCCAGTAGCCGGTCGGAGGGGGCCACGTCTGGGCATCCACCAGCGCGAGCTGGCGGCGGTAGGCGCGCTCGACCTCGGCGGGGTGAAGCTGGGATCCCTGGCCGGCGAGACAGACGACCTGGTGGATCTCGACGTATCCGGTGGCGACGGTGTGACCCGCCGGCACGAGCGTGCCGCCCCACTCGTGCGCCGGCTCGACGGCGTCGTCCGGCGCATCTGCGGGTGTGGCGATGACGTTCAGATCGGGCATGCCTGGTCAGTATGGCGAGGCGTCTGCTGCAGCGTTAATCGCGGCCCGCACGCTCGCTCCCTCACCGGATGGATCGACATGCCGAACATCCGCTGACGCGCGGGCGCGGTCGGCGGCTGTTCGCCGCGGACGCCGCGCCGGCGACCTGTCGCTCGCGGCCTGCCGGTGATACGACAGCGGCGTGGTGTACGTGGCGTACGCGCCGAACACGCGAGCAAAGACCGGCGGCGGCGGGTAGCGCCTGCCGTGATGGAGGTTCTGGTGATGATCCCCTTCCTGGTCGGCGGCGTGCTGTTGATCGTCTACCGCAACCGCTTGGCCGGCGCGCTGAAGTCGGGCGATCGCGCGTTCTACGAGGACCTTCTGGGCGAGGAGCGCACGCGCCGGCTGGAGGACACGGCGGCCGATTCGCGCTGGGCGCGCTTCAAGGAGGAGTGGGTTCCCTGGTTCCTCCTGGCGATCGGCGTCTGCTGGGTGCTGCTGAGCCTGATCGTGATGAGCGGCGTCCTCGCGTAGCGTCGGCGCCGGCGCGGGCGCCGCGCCCTCACGCGGTCGCGAAGCGCCGCAGCCCCCAGCGCGCCGCGGCGCCGAAGACGAGCGTCAGCGCCGCCAGGTGGGCCAGTGCCACGGGAAGGCTCGCCGGCGCGTCGTTGATCGCGTGGTCGATCGCGTCGAGCGCGGGCTTGAACGGGAACAGCGCTGAGATCACGCGGATGACGTCGTAGAGCAGGGGCGACACGCCCCCGCTCGGGACGAGGGCGAGGAACGCCAGCGGCAGCGCGAGCATGAGCGCCAGCAGCGAGGCCGCGCGGACCTCGCGCGCCAGCGAGCCGATCGCGACGCCGAGCGTCGCGAACGCGATCGCGCTCGCGGCGATCGCGAGCACCCACAGCGCGACGCGCCCGTAGTCCAGCGGCACGAACGCGCTGATCCCGAGCAGCATCGCGAGCGTCA
>DATMJM010000218.1:0-2559 GCA_035553935.1 Solirubrobacteraceae bacterium | reverse complement strand
GTACAGCTCCCGCTGCGCGTTGTCGGGGCGCAGCGCGTCGAGCGCCTGCAGCAGCGCGCCTGCCTCGAAGGCGAAGATCGAGCTGTTGACCTCGTCGATCTGCAGCTCCTCGCGCGTTGCGTCGCCCGCCGTCTTCGTCTCCACGACGCGCGCAACGGCGCCGGACGCATCGCGCGCGACACGGCCGTAGCCGGTCGGGTCGGCGAGGATCATCGTGGCCATCGTGGCGGCCGCGCCCGCCGCCTCGTGCGCGGCGACGAGCCCGGCGATCGCCTCCACCGTCACGAGCGGTGCATCGCCGGGCAGGACGAGGACCGTCGCCTGCGCGTCGATCTGCCCGGCCGCCGCCTGCACCGCGCCGCCGGTGCCGTTCGGCTCGTGCTGGATGACCGTCCTCACGCCCTCCGGCAGGTGGTCCTGCAGCGCGTTCGCCGGCGAGTCGACAACGACGATCCGATCGGCTCCGGCGGCCCGCGCGGCCGCGATCGGCCAGCCGACGAGCGGGCGCCCGCACAGCGGGTGCAGCATCTTCGGAAGTTCTGAGCGCATGCGCGTTCCCCGGCCGGCGGCGAGGATCACGGCGGTGAGGGCTGCCATGGGGGCATCCTAGGGCGGCGGGTGGGCGTAGGCTGTAGGCGACCGAATGGGGAGTGGTGTATCTGGCCGCACGCGTGGTTTTGGTCCACGAAGACCGGGTTCAAATCCTGGCTCCCCAGCTGCTATCGCGTCGCGCAGCCACGCGCATTCGCGGCGCCGAGAACCGGATCGACGTCAAGTGCGTTGCGCCAGTGGGTGCGCGAGTACGAGCGTGAGCGGGCGCGGGAGCGGCGCGCGCCGGCCGTCAGTCGAAGCGGAAGAACGTCCCGACCGGCTCGAGCTTGTCGGCCTCGATCTTCGGGACGGCGGCCGCGAGCGTCGACGCGAACGTCGGGCCGCTGGCGGCGATCAGCCGGATGAGCTCGTCGACGGGCGTCGGCTCGGCCTTCACGCCGTTGGCGTAGTCGGTCGCGTAGCCGAGCAGCGCGTAGGGGATCTCCGCCTCGCCCGCGAGCACGGTCTCGGGTCCCGCCGTCTGGCTGACGACGGTGACGCCGCAGTTCTGCAGCATCCTGATCTCCGTCTTCGTGTTGAAGCGCGGCCCGTCCACGTGGCCGTAGCAGCCGCCGTCGCGCGCGTAGTTGCCGGCTTGCGCCGCGCCCGCCAGCAGCGCCTCGCGCAGGTGCCGCGAGAAGGGGCGCTCGTAGATCCAGTGCCCGCGGCCCTTCTCCCCCGGCTCGGTGAAGAGCGTGCAGATCTCGCCGTTGGGCAGGCGGTTTGCGAGGAAGTGCAGGTCGTCGAAGACCACGAGGCTGCCGAGCGACAGGCTCGCGTCGAGCGCGCCGCAGACGGTGACCGACAGGATCGCCTGGGCGCCGCGCTCCTTGAGGGCGGCGATGTTCGCCTGGTGGGTGACCTGGCTGGACAGCAGCTCGTGGCCCGGCCGGTGGCGCGAGACGTGCAGGACCTCGACGCCGGCGAAGCGGCCGGTCGTGACCGGCGCCGCGCCGTAGCGCGTCTCGACGAGCTCGGCGTCGCCGTCGGAGTCGATGCCCGGCAGCGCATAGGTGCCCGAGCCCGTCAGGATCCCGATCCGCATGAGCGCGGCATCGTAGTTGCTCTCGGCGTCCGTCAGCGGCCCGGCACGCGACCGGCGCCGGTTCCGGGCTCGGTCGCCGGTCCGCCCGGCGCGGCGACGCCGAGCACCCGCATCGCCTTCAGGCCGAGCGACAGCTTCTCGCGGCCGTCCGTCGAGCCGACGTCGAGACCCGACAGCTCACGCACGCGCTCGAGGCGATAACGGATCGTGTGGCGGTGCGTGAAGAGCTTCTGCGCGGTGCCGGCGACGTTGCCGTCGTTGTCGAGGAACGCCTCGACGGTGCGCACGAGCTCGGTCTCGTACTGGTCGTCGTAGGCGACGAGCGGCTCCACCGTGTCGGCGTAGAAGCGCTGCAGCTCGGCGGGATCCTCGCTCATCGCCGACAGCAGCAGCCGGTAGGCGCCGGTCTGCTCGAACGCGAGCAGCGGGCGCTCTTCGTCGCCCTCGGCGACGTTGACCGCCAGCAGCGCCTCGTTGGCCGCGCGGTGCAGGTCGATCGGATCGATCGCGGCGCGGCTGCGGCCGATCGCGAACCTGTGGCCGGGCAGCGCGGCCCGCAGCTCGCGCAGGACGCCCTCGGCGGCTCGCTTGGCGATCGTGTCGTCGCCTGCCGGCAGGAGCACGACGACCTCCGCGGCGTTCGTCTCGCGGTCGGACGCAGCGGCGATCGCGGTCGACACGACGGCGCGCGCGCCGCGCTCGGCCGTCGCCAGCACGCGCGCGCGCCAGCCCTCCTCGGCCGGCACGTGCGAGTGGGCGCGCGCGACGATCATGCTGCCGCCGCCCACCAGGTCGATCCCGAGCTCGGCGCCGTGCGCGACGATCTCCTCCCGATCGCACAGCCCGCGGCCGAGGATCGCGCGCAGAAACGCGGCGCTCGCCTCCTGCGAGGCGCGCGCGGGGGCGCGCACGCGTTCGACCTC
>DATMJM010000217.1:0-9013 GCA_035553935.1 Solirubrobacteraceae bacterium | reverse complement strand
GGGTTACCAGGAGGCCGTGATCGAGCAGATCGAGGCGCACATCAACGAGCACGCGACGATCGTCGGCGCGCCGGGTCTGCTCGAGGAGCACCTGCCGGTCTTCGACGTCGCGGTGGGCGAGCGCGCGATCTCGCACATGGGCCACATCAAGATGATGGGCGCCGTCCAGCCGTTCATCTCCGGCGCGATCTCCAAGACGGTGAACCTCCCGCACGAGGCGACGGTCGAGGACATCGCCGACGCGTACGTGCAGGCGTGGAACCTCGGCATCAAGGCGCTGGCGATCTACCGCGACGGCTCCAAGACCGCTCAGGCGCTGCGCACCGACGCGCAGGAGGGCAAGTCCAGCGAGGGTGCGGGCGAGACCGCGGTCGTCGAGCGATACTCGCAGGAGCAGGTCGACGAGCTCATCGCGGGCGCGGTCGCGTCTGCGCGCAAGAAGGCGATCGCCGAGGCGGGCCCGGCGCGCAACCGGATGCCGCGCGAGCGCCAGTCGATCACGCACAAGTTCTCGATCGCCGGCCACGAGGGCTACATCACGGCGGGCATGTACGAGGACGGCACCGTCGGCGAGATCTTCCTCACCGACATCGGCAAGGAGGGCTCGACGCTGCGCGGCATGATGAACGCGTTCGCGACGTCGATCTCGATCGCGCTGCAGTACGGCGTGCCGCTCGAGACGCTCGTGCAGAAGTTCTCCTACATGCGCTTCGAGCCCGAGGGCATCACGCAGAACCCGGAGATCCCGTTCGCCAAGTCGATGCCCGACTACATCATGCGCTGGCTCGCCTCGCGCTTTTTGGACACCGACACCCAGGAGGAGCTCGGCATCCTCACGCCGGAGGTCCGCGCGCGCAAGATGGCCGAGGACGCCGGCACGTCGAACCCGTCCTCGGACACGCGCGGGCCGGCGAACGGCGGCGGCGCGGCCAATCCGGCGGCGGTCGCGGCCACCCAGCCCGCCACCACCCGCCCGGCCGCGGAGGCGCTGACGGACACGCCGCCCGTCGTCCCCGCGCGCATGAAGGGCCTCGACCTCGGCCCCGCCTGCGCACAGTGCGGCGGCATGATGCAGCGCACCGGTTCCTGCTACACGTGCTCGAGCTGCGGAAACAACACTGGCTGCGGGTGATGTGTGTGAAGTGTCACGAGTTGTTCAGCGCAGATGTCGCGAGTTCTTCAGTCAGGTGTCGCGAGTTGTTCAGTAGCTGAAGCCGCGTCGGCGTCGGTCGGGTGGTCTTCCGGCCGGCGCTCGACTGGGCGTAGACCGGCGAATGGAAGCCGCCCGCTGGATGGGCGCAGCTCGTCCGGCGCTGGCTGTTGGCGCAGGTAGGGGTCGAGCCCGTAGGCCGTGTCGGGGGCGGGGATGATCTGGGTCTCGCCGGCGAGCGTGATGAGGGCGCCTTGCTTGAGCAGGCTCTGCAGGGCCACGCGTTCGCTGTTTGAGGCCGTCTTGAACCAGCGGTCGTCGAGTTCGCCGCGGGTGGCGGAGAGCAGCAGTCGTGCGGCGATGTGGTTGAGGCCGCGGTCGCGTGGGCCGATGCGATGCAGCGCCTGCTGCTGCTGATCGGATAGGTGGTCGCTGGCGGGTCGGATCGCGTACTGCTGCCAGCCGTTGCGGTGCAGCCGCGCGCCGGTCGGTTGTAGGCGCCGGTCGAGTGCGTCGATTGCTCGGCGTGCGCGTTCGAGCTTCCAGCCGAGTGCTCGGGCGAGGTCGGACGCAGCGACGACTGCGGGGAGGCTTTGGAGCGCGGCTTCGATGATGCGCTCGTCGGTGCTGGGTCGGCGGGTTCGTCGGTGGCGCGTGCGAAGAGCTCGCGTGTCGCGACGCCGACGAGCTCGGCGAGCTGGGCGATCAGGGTGAGTGGGAGCTGTTGGTGGTTGGAGCCGTCTTCGAGGCCGCGAACGGTGCTGGCGCTGACGCCGAGTGCGCGGGCGAACCGACGCGTCGAGTAGCCGGCCTGTAGGCGCAGGCGTCGGATCGCGGCCGCGTCGAGCAGGCCATCGGCTGGCCGGTCCCAATCGCCCAGCCCTACCCGCTGGCTGGGAGCTTTGGCGGCGGGCGCCGGCTTTGCCGGGCTCACAGCGCCTGGAGGGTGAGGCCGCGGCGGCGCATCCAGTGGCCGTGTTGTCGGGCTGGGGATGCTGACCAGCCGGCGACGAGCGGGACGCCGATGTCGCGCGTGACGGCTCGTAGCTGCTGCTGCACTCCGGCCGCGGTGAGGCGTTGGCCGCTACTCGTCGTGAAGAGCGGCCCGTCAGCCGGCTGGTCGCGCATGTCTCGGTCGAGGTGGTAGGCACGGAGGAACAGGCCGGCCGCTGGGATCGAGCGGATCTCGTCTCCGAGATCGATCAGGTTGTAGCTCGACCACAGACTCATCGGTCGGTCGGTGAACACCTGGTCTGCGTTGAGCATTGCCAGCCGCCCGGGTGGCAGCCTGGTCGCGATCGAGAGCGCGGCGAGCGCGCTGGTCTTGGGGTGCGCGTACTTGCGTAGCCGGTGGTACACGTCGTCGTCGGCGAGGTCGACGAGTGGATCGGCGTTGTGGGCGGCGGCGAGCGCCTCGGGGTCGACCTTCACGAGCCACCAGTGGCGCAGGAACGCGACCTGGGCGCCGCGCAGGCGCGTGAGCTGCTCGTTGACGTCCGGGACCCAGCGCACCTGGGAGGCGAGGAACGCGCCGGCCTCGTCCTCGTTGACGTCCGGCCGTGCGTGCAGCCAGCGATACGCGCTGTCAAATGCCTTGCGGTAGGCCGCGTCGACGATCCGGAAGTCGGGTTTGGTGAGCGCGTCGCGGCAGGCGGCCCGGAAGTACGGGATCTCGTCGTCGGGCACGGCCGGGAACCTGCGCTTGTCTGTATGAGCGGCGTCCGCGCGGTCGGTTGCGGCTTGGTCGCATGCCGTCTCAAAGCGCTCCGCCCATGCGTGAAACACAGCCGGTTCGACGCTCGTGAATGCGCGTTCGCGGCCGCGCAGGTCACGCTCGGTGCAGTCGCGTCCGGGCTGGTGTTGGATGAGGATCACGCTCGGTGCAGGCATCTGACGACAGACGTTCGCGAGCCCGTGCCAGGTGTCCAGGTCGAGTTGGTCGGCACCGATCACGATCAGCGCTTGGATCTCCTCGGCGTCCAGCCAGACGCGCGCCAGGCGCCACGCGTCGTGCTGGCGGATCTGCTTCTCGCGGTCAAGGTCCTTGCCGAGCCGCTCGAGGATGGCGAGCGCGAGCGCACCGATCGGGCGCGGCTCTCCCGGAGGTATCGAGGCGCACACGACGCCGGGTCGCTGGCCGAGCTCGCGGGCGCGCCGGCCGGTGCCCGCCGCGTCGCTGGGGTCATAGACGAAGTACGACTCGGCGAGCTCCCACAGCTCGCGCGCGGTCAGCCGCGCTGGCGCATCGGCGATCTCGCTCGTGGCCGTCATCGCTTGCTACAGGTCCCGGAGCTCTTGGTTGCGGCGGATCGCGATGTCGGCGATCTGTGGCGTGATCGTCGTCAGGCCCTGCTCGCTGCACATCTCATACGCGGTGATGCTCAGCTGCGCCCAATGCCCGAAGTTGCCGCTGCAGTGGCGGCGATCGATGTCGAGGATCACCGCGTCATCGGCGTGTTCGTACATCGGGTGAAACGATCGGATCGTCGCGAGCACCGACTTCGCGGGCAACGCGCGAAACCCGGTCGGTTGAAAGATCCGACGCGTCAGCTGTGGCGATCGCATCACCCGGGGCGCGGACCTGGGGGCCGCCGACGAGCAGAAGCGTGAGGCGTCCGGGGACCTCCTCGTGTAGCCAGCGCAGCCACGCGATGCAATCCAGCCCGGCGTTCTGGGCCTCGTCGACGATCACCATCCGTGGCCGCTCTTGGAGCTCGTGCTTGAGCGTGCGTGCGGCATCCCAGCGCGTCTCGTCATGAAAGACGCCGGTCAGGTTCTCGAGGATCGCGTTGGCGAGCATCCGCGGGTTCGGAGCGCTCGTCAGCTTGAGGGTGTCGCCGTACAGCCGGCCGCGGATGTCTCTCGGACCGTGCTTCCAGGTCGGCATCTCCGACGCGGCGCTGGGCGCAGACATCGCCGCCGGCGCCGGCGTCAGCGTTTCTGCGACGCGGCCCTGCTCGTATGCGTTGACAGTGACGACGCTCCCCGCTGCGCGGCGTAGTGTGGTGAGAGACGGCGGTGGGCGCCCGAAGCTCGCCACACGACCACCGCCCGGATCCGCCTGCTCACCCTCGCGCCAGTCCCCATCCTCATAACGAGTCAGGGGTTGGCGGCTGTGCCGTACGGCGTCACGGTGATGTGGCCCTCCCCTCTGGTGGTGGGCATGTCAGCGCGCGGCCGTTTTGGATCGGTCGGCACCGCGCCCTCCAGGCGCGTGCACGCGCGCGCAGCTTCTGGGCGGTGTCGAAGGTCGACTTGGTCTGCGGGGTGGTCTTGATCTGCAGCAGCTTCTCGGTCGTGGCGGTCAGCGGGATGCGACGATAGGCGTCGACGTGCATCCGCGTCGTGATCCTCAGGCCGGGTCGTCCGAGCGTGAGGCTGAAGCGACCCTCGACCGGCGCGAACGTCTGCGGGTCGACGTCGTAGACCATCCGCCGCACGGTCGGAGAATCGTTCGCGCTGCTGCGCCGCTGCTCGATGACGAACCTGCGCACGGTGCGGCCGCGAAGTTGCTGCTCGCCCATGTCTGAGACCTCGCCTTGCAGCAGCATCGAACGCAGGTCGACGCTGGGGTCGCCGCTGCCCTGACCGAGCACCGAGGGCAGCCGTGTGCCCGGGTCGCTGTCGCGGTAGCCGCGGGTGACGTGAAGCGTGTCGCGCTCGGCAAGGTAGCTGCGAATGACACCGTGCGCGTAGGAGAGCTCCTGGCGTCCGCTCAGTGGGACGAAGCGACGGCCGACGATGCTGGGGACGCGCGAGCCCGAGCTCGGCAGGTGCTGCACGAAGCGCCAGCGCGGCGGATCCAGCGCCGACCACTGCTCGGTCGTCTGCGGCGACGGGGCGCTGTTCGCGCCCGGGGCGATGTGCGTGCTTGTGATCTTCATGTAGACGATCTCTCCGGGCGGCGCGAGCGCGGCGCGCGCCTCCGCGACCGGATCGAAGCTGCGCTCACCCGGTGCCGCCAGCACGATCGCGACGATCGCCGCGACCGTCGCCGCGAGCACGACCGCCAGCGGGCGCCGCCGCCGCGACCAGCGACCGCGTTGCGGCTGTGCCGCCGCGCTCGCGAGTTGCGCGCCGAAGTCGTCGAGGTAGCGCTCCAAGCGCCCGGGGTCGGTCATGTCGTCACCGCTTCGTGGATCGTCGATGTGTCGGAGAAGCCCCGCCAGCGCCGCCAGGCCGCGCGAGACGCGGGCGCGTGCGGCCTGCTCAGAGATCCCGAGCCGCTGTGCGACATCCGATAGGGCAGCTCGTCGACGACGCGCAGCTGCACGGCGCTGCGCACGGCCGGCGAAAGCTGCGCGAGCGCGGCAGCGAGCTCGACGCGCAGGGCAGACAGCCCGGCACGACGCTCGATCTCCGCTAGCAGCCCCGGATCGGCCGGTGGTCGCTCGAGCCGCAGGCGCTCCAGCGCACGCCGCTCTGCGTGACCGCGGCGGTAATACAGCGCCAGCCGGCGGCGCGCGATGCCGTACAGCCAGGCGGCCGCCTCGGCCTCGCCACCGCCATGAAACCGCGACAGCCCCGCCGCAGCGTGCGCAAAGGTCTCACCCCACAGATCGAGCGCGACCTGCGCGTCAGCGGTGCGGCGAACCAAGAACAACAACAGCGACTCGCGGTGCGTCGCGTACAGCGCCTCAACGTCGATCCTTGCTCGGGCCACCGATGTCCACAGTTGCACGACCGCGGAAGCTGTGACAGAGGCCAGCCACCCACCCGCGCAGGCGTCGGCCACAGCCGCAGATCACTTCAGGGCCCCGCAGCGCCCTCGACGCGCAACGCGTTGCCGGCCCTCTCAACGGGCAGCGGCTGCCTGAGCTCATTCCGCAACGGCCGCACCGCCGCGACGAACTACCCAACCCCGGGGTCTCGGCCCCACCGGTCGACACCCCCGCACCGCCGGGCCAGACCGCCCAAACGATGCTGAGCGCGCCGCGAAGTTCTCGCGTCGCATCCGCTGAAACTTCCACGAGATTTCACAGATGTGCGGCCGCAAGGGCGGCCGCCGCCCGAAGCTC
Source organism: Solirubrobacteraceae bacterium (assembly GCA_035553935.1). Lineage (GTDB taxonomy): Bacteria > Actinomycetota > Thermoleophilia > Solirubrobacterales > Solirubrobacteraceae > CADCVQ01. Next base: position 2,845 of record DATMJM010000217.1, on the reverse strand, counting down.
GACGCCGAGCAGGTCGCCCTGGCCCAGCAGCTCTACGACGCCGGCGAGAAAACGGTCCAGCAGATCGCAGGCCTCTTCGGAGTTCCGCGCACCACCGTCTACGGACACCTCGACCCCTCCAGCAGAGGCAGACGGCCCGCCGCTCAACGCGCAGGCAGCCGGGGCATCGCGACGAGCTGAAACGCGGTCTCAGGGCTCAAGTCAACGGTTCCGCGCGTCTAGTTTGCGCCTGGAACAGCTACCCAGGCTCGGGGCTACTAACGCAGCGCGAACGTGACGGCCAGTGTGGCGAAGTCGCGCTCCGGTGCGACGCACGTGTAGCGCTTGCTCGTCGTGCGACGCCCCGACGACGTCGTGACCCGCCGCTGGATGGTGCCGCAGTAGCGGCCGGGTCCGAACCTCCCGATCGGATATGGGGAGTACCCATAGAGCTGCTGGCGCGTCTGGTCTACCGACACGATCGGTCCGAGCGTGAGGCGGGCGGATCGCGCGAGCAGGAGACCTTCCGCTCTGGCCGCCCGGACCGCTATCGCGACTGCTCGGGCATGCGCGGCGCCGACCGCCCGCGCGATCCGCAGTTGGCGGTCGTCGCCGTCGGCTCGGACCCGCGAGGCGCCGGTTCCGAAGGCGACGATCGTGTGCAGCGGGGTGGGGTTGGCCGCCTCGGGGGGCTCTCCCTTCGCGCCCGAGAGCGCTGGAATGGTGACGGCGCCGATCACGGCGGCGACGGCGGCGACGACAAGGGCGATGTGGCGCTGACGCGGCATGGTTGCCTTTCGGTGGTGGGCTGCAAACTGCCTACGCTCAGCCGCCCGCGAGCGGTCCCCCGACGCCCACCGACCGGCGTCGGCGCCCCGGGCTGCTCGCTTTCGTGAGCCATCGCATGGACCGAGCGGCCATGGGCGCGGGGACCTCCGGCCGTCCGCGCTTCGTATGACCCCTGTGCCCTCGGGTGACGTCGAGTCTCACGCCGCCGCCGAGACGGTGTTGTCCGGCTGCGCCGCAGGCGGTACGGTCGCCACACGGGTGCGCGAGCTGGGCTCATCGGCCGAGGTCCCGATCGCTGCTCGTGTGGGCAGGCTGACGCGCCGCTCCCCGAGCGATGGCGCACTGGTGCGCGCGGCGCAGGCGGGATCGGACGAGGCAGTCGAGTCGCTCTTCGCGCGTCACTGGCCGGATGCGTATCGCGCCGCCTACCTGATCGCGCGCGATCGGGCGGCGGCGGAGGACATCGCCCAAGAGGCGTTCCTCGCGGCGGTCCGGGCGCTGCCGCGCTTCGATCACCGGCGTCCGCTGCGGCCGTGGCTGCATCGCATCGTCGTCAACCGCGCGATCGACTGGTCGCGCGCGCGAGCGCTGCGCGGCGAGGTCGGCATCGACGGCGTGCCCGAGCAGACAACGCGAACCGGCGCGACCGCGCCACTCGGCGACGACGTCGTTGGCGCGCTGGCGACGTTGAGCGCCGAGCATCGGGCGGTGATCGTTCTGCGCTACGTCTTGGACTTCACGCCGGGCGAGATCGCGCGGGCGCTCGGGCTGGCGCGCGGGACGGTGAACTCGCGCCTGCGGCGCGGGCTGGATGTGCTCGGTGCCCTGCTCGACGAGGAGGCGCTGTGAACGAGCGGCGCCTGCGCGAGCGGTTGCGCGGGTGCGAGCCGCCCGATCCCGATGCGCGCGACCGTGCGTGGCGGGTGGTGCGTGCCGCCTATGACGAGTACGTGCCGCGGCGAGCGCGCCGGCCGACTCAGGCGGTCGCTGTCGGGGCCGCGGTCCTGGCCGTCTTGATCGTCGCTATGTCGACCAGCGCGCCGGGCGACGCGGTCGCCCGCTGGGTGCAGCGCGTCCTGGGCGCCGGTCAGCCCGACGCGCGGCCGGCGCTGGTCGCGGTGCCGGGTGGCGGCCGGCTGCTCGTGATCGCCGATCCGGGGGCGTGGGTCGTCGCCCGCGACGGTTCCAAGCGACTGCTCGGGCGCTACGACGGCGCGTCATGGTCGCCGCACGGCCTCTTCGTGCTGGCGTGGCGGGGTGGCGAGCTGACGGCGGTCGAACCCAGTGGCCGCGTGCGCTGGTCGCTCGCGCGCCGCGAGCCGATCCGGGCCGCGGCGTGGTCGTCCGTCGACGGCTTCCGCGTGGCCTACCTCGCCGGGCCACAGCTTCGCGTCGTCAACGGCGACGGGACCGGCGATCGTCCCTATCGCGACGCGCTCGCCAAGGTGGCACCGGCATGGCGGCCCGACAACACCCATGTCCTCGCCTATCTCGACGGCGCCAGCCGCGTGCGCGTCGAGGCGGTCGACGCGCGCCAGACGCTGTGGCGCGGCCCACGGCTGGATCGGCCGCACAAGCTGGCCTGGTCTCCCGACGGCAGGCGGTTGCTTGCGCTGACATCGACGAAGGTCGTCGTCTTCAGCCGCGGCGGAGAGATGCTTCACGAGCACACGCTGGCCACCGGGACGCTCGCCGAGGACGCGGCGTGGGCCCCCGGCGGCAACGCGATCGCGCTCGCCCGCCGGCACCCCAAGCGACAGCGTGCCGACATCGTGCTCGTGACCCCGGGCGCACGCGGCCGCCAACGACTGCTGTTTACGGGGCCCGGGCGCTTCGGCCCGCTGGCGTGGTCGCCCAACGGCGAGTGGTTGCTCGTTTCCTGGCCGCAGGCCGACCAGTGGCTGTTCCTGCGCCCTGACACCGACGCGGCCGTCAGCGCCGTGGCGAACATCGCGCGGCAGTTCGACCCTGGTACGAGCGGTGCCCCCGCGTTTCCGGTCGTGGCGGGCTGGTGCTGCTCGCCCGACCAGCCCGGCCCCTGAGAGGGGGACCTCCGCCCGCTCGCTGCGCGTACACC
>DATMJM010000216.1:0-4739 GCA_035553935.1 Solirubrobacteraceae bacterium | reverse complement strand
GGTCAGCACGACGAGGTCGCAGCCGCGCGCGCGCTCGGCTGCGACCTCGTCGTGCTGACCGACGTCGGCGGCGACGTCCTCGCACACGGCGACGAGCCGGGGCTCGGCAGCCCGCTGGCGGACGCGGTCTGCCTGGCCGCCGCGCCGCTGCTCGCGCAAGCGGGCCCGAAGGTCCTCGGAGCGCTCTTCGGCGCCGGCTGCGACGGCGAGCTGACGCCGGCCGAGGTCGCCGAGCGCGTGGCGGAGGTCTCCGGCGCCGGCGGCTACCTCGGCGCCTGGGGACCCGGTGGCGACGCCCTCGCGCGGCTCGAGGCGGCGGTGCGGGAGATCCCGACGGAGGCGAGCGCGATGGCGCTGCGCTGCGCGCGCGGCGTCGTCGGGGCGGCGCCGATCCGCGGCGGGCGCCGCACGGTGCAGCTCACGACGGCGGGCGGGCTCGTGTTCTTCTTCGATCCCGGCGCCGCGCTCGCCGGACCGTCGCGCTGCGCACGGCTCGTCGCCGGCGCCGCCTCCCTGCAGGAGGCCGACGACATCCTCCTCGCGCACGGTATCCACACCGAGCTCGAGTGGGAGGCCACCCAGCCGCCGCCCGCCGGCTGAGGCCAGGCGTCGGCAGCCTGCGACGGCTCCGCACGCGGCGCCCGCAGGTCAGATGAACGGTAGGGTGCGCGAGCGACGACACGGATGACCCTGCGCATGCTCACCGTCTGGCCGGCCTGCGCTGCGCTGCTCGCGGTCGCGGCACCCGCCGCGGCGCAGGTGCAGCCCTATCGCACAAACGACTTCGGCGGCTTCCACGACGTCCTGCCGCCGGGCGCCAACGGGCGCTCGAACCTCGTCGAGCTCGCGGCGTTCCGCGCCACGGGAGCGCGCCCGCCGCACAACGACGACCAGCGCGACATGTACGCGCGCCTCGTCGGCGCCACACCGGCCAGCACGAGCGCAACGCTCGGCACGCTCTTGAAGGATGCGAGCTTCGGCAGCCCGCCCGGCGGCCAGGCGCGCGCCTACTCGCCGAAGCCGGGCCTGACGATCACGCGCGATCGCGCCTTCGGCGTCCCGCACGTCTACGGCACGACGCGCGGCGCCGCGATGTTCGGCCTCGGCTACGTCGCGGCCGAGGACCGCCTCTTCTTCATCGACGTCCTGCGCCACGTCGGCCGAGGCCGGCTCAGCTCGTTCGCCGGCGGCGCAGCGGGCAACCGCAGCCAGGACGCCGAGCAGTGGGCGATCGCGCCCTACACCGAGGCCGACCTGCAGCGCCAGGCCGACCAGCTCGACGACCTCTACGGCGACGAGGGCCGCCGGATCCAGCAGGACGTGGCCGACTACGTCGCGGGCGTCAACAAGTACATCTCGGAGGCCAAGCTCGACGTCACGAAGATGCCGGGCGAGTACGCGGCGATCGGCCGGCCGTCGGGCCCCGACGCCTGGAAGGTCACCGACATCATCGCGACGGCCGCGCTCGTCGGCGCGATCTTCGGCAAGGGCGGCGGCGCCGAGCTGACGCAGATGCAGCTGCGCCGCTCGTTCCGCGCGCGCTACGGCGGCCGCCGCGGCGAGCGGCTCTGGCGCGAGTGGGCGGCCTATGAGGACGCCGACGCACCGACGACGCTGACGGCGCGCAGGCGCTTCCCCTACCAGACGCCGCCGAGGAAGCCCGCCCGCGGCGGGCTGGCGATCGCCGACGCGGGGTCGCTGCGCAGGACGCGCGTCGTCGTATCGGGCGCCGGCGGCGCCGGGGCGCGCAGGGCCGCGCGCGAGGGGCTGCTGCCGGCCGGGCTGCGGCGGATGGGCAGCTCGAACGCGCTCGTCGTGTCGGCCGCCGCGTCGGCCAGCGGCCGGCCGCTGGCGGTCTTCGGGCCACAGACCTCGTACTTCTCGCCGCAGATCCTCATGGAGCAGGACGTCCACGCGCCGGGGCTCGACGCCCGCGGCGCCGCGTTCCCGGGCGTCAACCTCTACGTCCAGCTCGGGCGCGGCCGCGACTACGCCTGGAGCGCGACGTCGGCGGGACAGGACATCATCGACACGTTCGCCGTCGACCTGTGCGAGCCCGGCGGCGCTCAGCCCACGACGGCATCTATGCACTACGAGTTCCGCGGCGCCTGTGAGCCGATCGAGGTGCTCGAGCAGACCAACCGCTGGTCGCCGACGCTCGCCGACCCGACGCCGGCGGGCGCGCAGCGGCTGCGGGCCGAGCGCACCAAGCTCGGCCTCGTCACGGCACGCGCCACGATCAGGGGCCGGCCCGTCGCCTACACCCGCCTGCGCTCGACCTACATGCACGAGGTCGACTCCGCGCGCGGCTTTGCGGACTTCAACGATCCCGGCAGGATGCGCGACGCCCGCGACTTCCAGCGCGCCGCCCACAAGATCGGCTACACCTTCAACTGGCTGTACGTCGACGACCGCGACATGGCGTACTTCAACTCGGGCAGCAACCCGCAGCGCGCGAAGGGCGTCACCGGGCAGTTGCCGACTCCGGCGCGGCTGGAGTGGCGGGGCTTCGACCCCGATCGCCTCACGGCCGCGTACACCTCGTTCTCCGAGCACCCGCAGGCGATCAACGGCCAGCCGTACATCACGTCGTGGAACAACAAGCAGGCGCGCGGCTACGCGGGCGCCGACACGAACCTCCTCTCGTCGGTCTTCCGCTCGCAGATGCTCGACCAGGAGATCGCAGCGCGGATCGCCGGACGCAAGAAGATCGACCTGCCGGGACTCGTCGAGGCGATGGGCGAGGCGGCGACGACCGACCTGCGCGGCGAGAAGGTGCTGCCGCTCGCGCTGCGCGTGATCGGCGCGCCCGCCGACCCGAAGCTCGCCGACGCCGTCGCCAAGCTGCGCGCGTGGGTCGCCGACGGGGCGCACCGCCGCGACCGCGACGGCGACGGGCGCTACGAGCACGCCGACGCGATCCGCATCCTAGACGCGTTCTGGCCGCGCTGGATGCGCGCGCAGTTCGAGCCGTCGCTGGGCGCGCCGCTGTACGCGCAGCTCGTCGAGGCGCACGCGATCGACGACACGCCCAACAACCGCGGCGCCCACCTCGGATCGGCGTACCAGACGGGCTGGTACGGCTACGCCAACAAGGACCTGCGCCGCGTCCTGGGCCTCGCGGTCCGCGCGCCGTACTCCAAGCGCTATTGCGGCGGCGGCCGGCGCGCACGCTGCCGCAGCGCGCTGCGCGGGGCGCTCGCCCGCGCGCTCGAGGTCGATCCGGCGACCCTGTATCGCGATGCGGCGTGCGCCGCGGCGGGGCGGCCGGGCGACCAGGCGTGCTACGACAAGATCGCCTTCCGCGCAACCGGCGCGATCACGCAGCCGATGATCGCCTGGCAGAACCGTCCCACCTACCAGCTCGCCGTCGAGGTGCAGGGACACCGCCCGCGGTAGCGAACCCCCCGCCGCACAGATGTCCGCCTGGGTCGAAACCGCGTCGCGCAACTTCACCGCCCGCCACGAGGAGCGCGGCGACGACGACGTCACAGCGGTCCTCGAGCTGCTGGAGGACACGCGCGAGCGGCTCGGGCCGCTGTTCGGGACGCTCCCCGAGGAGGTCACCGTGGTGCTGCACTCGAGCACGGCCGAGCTCGACCTCGCGCAGCCCGTGCTGCCGGTGGTGCGGCGCCTGACGACGCCCGCCGCGCGGCGCTATCTCGCCGGCTGGGCGGGTCGCGGCGTGCTGCACGTCCTCGCGCCACGGCTGCTCGCCGAGCGCGCGGCGAACGTCGAGGGCTCGCGCGAGATGCTGGCGCTGACGCCGGCCGCACTCTACGTCCAGCTCGCAGTCGCGGAGTGCAATCCCGGCCTGCCGCCGCCGTGGGGGCCGCGCGCGACGCTGCACGCGACCCGCTGGGCGTGGCTGCTGGCGGGCACCGCGCAGTGGTTCTCGGGCCAGACCGCGCACGCGCGCGCCGCGATCGCCCGGCGCCTGCGCGAGGGCGGCCGGCCGGACTTCCCGCCGTCCCTGCGCGACGCGGCCCTGCTCGGCGGGACCGTCGTCGACCTCGTCGCGCGCGAGGAGGGCGTCGAGAGCGCCGTGCAGCTCGCCTGCTCGCTGCCGCGCGGCGGGCCGCGCGAGGCGCTCGTGTCGGTCTTCCACGGCCGCCCGCTCCTCCACACCGAGGGCACGTGGCGCGCCCATCTCGCGCGGCTCGCGGGCCGCTGACGCGGCGCTCAGCCCGAGAACTCCGTTCCGAGCCAGACGATCAGCGCGCCCGCGGCGAGCACCGCCAGCATGACGGCCAGGACGCGCCAAGGCGGCGTCTCCACAGGCAGCTCGTCGCGGACGATCTCGGCCTCGAGCAGGACGTCGCGGGCGGCGTCGTGGCCCGATGCCGGGACCATGACGTCGCGTGGGCCGGCGGCGAGCATGTCGGGCACGTCGAAGCCGCGCGTGCGCCGCAGAGTCGACGGGATGCCCTCCTCGAGCAACAGCCCCTGAACGAACTCCGCCTCCGCCTGGTTCATCGCTCCGGCGACGCGGACGAGGTCGCCCTCGATGTAGCGCGGGTCGATCTTGCGCGCGCGGGCGTGACGATCGGAGAGCGGCTCGTCGATGTCTCGCGCGCCGCTGTAGACGAGCGGCATGTTGCAGACGCGGCAGAAGCGCTCGTCGAGCGGGTGCGGCTCGGCGCACTTCGGGCAGACGAGCGGGCCCGCGCCCGCTTCCGCGCGGCCGCGCCATGCTCGCTCCGGGTGACGTGGGCCGCCGGTCGACGTGGCTACGTCAC
>DATMJM010000215.1:0-8914 GCA_035553935.1 Solirubrobacteraceae bacterium | reverse complement strand
CGCGAAGAGGTCCCGGACCCGGCTGGCGCCCACGCCGACGATCATCTCGACGAACTCCGAGGCGGACAGCGAGAAGAACGGCACGTCGGCCTCGCCCGCCACGGCCCGGGCGAGCAGGGTCTTGCCGGTGCCGCGCGGCGTGCTGCTCTACGGCCCGCCCGGCACCGGGAAGACGCTGCTCGCGCGCGCCGTCGCCGGCGAGGCGCAGGCGGCGTTCTTCTCCATGTCGGCATCGGAGTTCGTGGAGGCGATCGTCGGCATGGGAGCCTCGCGCGTGCGCGACCTGTTCAAGCAGGCCAAGGAAGCGGCGCCCGCGATCGTGTTCATCGACGAGCTCGACGCGATCGGCCGCTCCCGATCGGGGCCGTCCGGCGTCAGCGGCGGCCACGACGAGCGCGAGCAGACGCTCAACCAGATCCTCACCGAGATGGACGGCTTCGAGCCCGGCACGAACGTCATCGTGCTGGCGGCCACCAACCGGCCGGAGATCCTCGACCAGGCCCTGCTGCGGCCGGGGCGCTTCGACCGGCGGATCGCGGTCCAGCCGCCCGACAGGCCCGGCCGCGTCGAGATCCTGAAGATCCACACCCGCTCGGTGCCGCTGGACGCCGAGGTCGACGTGGAGCAGATCGCCGCGTCGACCCCGGGCGCGACCGGCGCCGACCTCGCGCTGCTGGTCAACGAGGCGGCGTTGTTCGCAGCGCGCCGCGACCACGAGCGCGTCGAGCAGGCCGACTTCACCGACGCGATCGAGAAGATCATCCTCGGCGCCGAGCGACAGGTCGTCATGACGCACGCCGATCGCGAGCGCACGGCGTTCCACGAGTCCGGCCATGCGCTCGTCGGCATGCTGACGCCGGGCGCCGACCCGGTCCGCAAGATCTCGATCATCCCGCGCGGCCAGGCGCTCGGGGTCACGCTGTCGACGCCGGAGACCGACCGCTATAGCTACGGGCGCGACGAGCTCGAGGCGAAGATCAAGGTGGCGCTCGGCGGCCGCGCCGCCGAGAAGGTCGTGTACGGCGAGATCACGACCGGCGCGGAGTCCGACATCCAGAACCTGACCAAGATCGCGCGCGGGATGGTCGGCCGCTGGGGGATGAGCGAGGCGATCGGCCCGCTCGCCGTGTCCGACGGGCGTGAGGACGGGCCGCTGCTGCCGGGCTCGTCACCCGTCTCGCCGGTCACGCAGCAGCTCGTCGACGACGAGACACGGCGCATAGTCGAGGATGCCGAGCGCGAGGTCCTCGAGCTGCTCGAGCGCGAGCGGCCGCGGCTGGACGCGCTCGCCGCCGCCCTGCTCGAGCGCGAGACGCTCGACCATGCCGACGCCTACGCGGTCGCCGGCGTCGATCTGCCGTCGCCGGCTGAGCTCGGCGAGCGGCCGCGTGCCGCGGCCGCGGCTTCCGACCCGCGCTGAGGTCGAGGCACCCGAGCCCGGCGCGGCCCGCGTCTGGACTGCCGGCACGATCACGACCACAGCTCTCGAGCAGAGCGCCGTCCTCCACGTCGGCGGCGGCCGAGGGCGACAGCGAGCGTCCGCTGGCCCAGGCGATCGTGAAGGCCGCGAGCGCGCGCACGTTGCAGGTGCCGCGGGCGCATTCCTTCCGAGGCCATCCCGGGCCACGAGCTGCCGAACGACCGTCGACGGCCGGCGCCGGGCGGCGGCGACGACCGCCTGCTGGCGCACCTCGGCCGGTCGGGAAGCAGCTCGTCGGCGAGCCACCGTCGCCGGGCCCGACCGGGCGCGGCCTCATCGCGCTCGAGCCCGCGTTGACGGTCAGGACGGTCGCGCGGATGCGCCGGTCGCCCGCGCGCCGCCGTCACCCGGCGAACCCGCGGGCCGGCAGCCCGGCGACGCCGACCTCGGCGCGGAACAGTGCGCCCGCGAGCGGATCGTCGGCGGGATCGACGTGCTCGCGCGACGTGGTGATGTACAGCTCGTCCAGGCGCGGGCCGCCGAACGTGCACGCGGTGACCTTGGGGGTCGGAACGTCGACCACCTCGGCGAGCCCGCCCTCGGGCGTGTAACCGTGCACCGCGCCGCCGCCGCAGAGGGCGACCCAGACGCCGCCCCGCGCATCGACGGTCAGGCCGTCGGGGTCGCCGCCGATCTCGACGAGCGGCCGCCGCCCGCTCAGGCCGGAGGCGAGGTCGTAGTCGAAGACGTCGAGGCGGCGCGTCGCGGTATCGACGTAGTAGGCGCGCGCGCCGTCGGGGCTCCACTCCAGGCCGTTGGAGATCGTCAGGCCCTCGAGGACGACGTGCACCGAGCGATCCGGATCGAGCCGGTAGAGCGCCGCTGCGCCGGCGCTCTGGTCGTAGGCCATCGAGCCGCAGTAGAACCGGCCGTCGGGATCGCAGCCGCCGTCGTTCATGCGCACCCCGTCGTCGCTCCAGACGTCGCCGAGATCGGTCAGGCTGCCGTTGGGCTCCTCCAGCGCGAAGCCGCGCTCGAGCGCCAGCACCGCGCCGCCGAAGCGGCGCGGCCGGATCGCCGCGACGACGCCGCCGACCTTGCGCCGGTTCACGGAGCCGTCACGGCGCAGCGAGAGGATGTCGCCCTTGAGCATGTCGATCCAGCGCAGTCCGCCCCAGCGCTCGGACCACACCGGCCCCTCGCCGTGGTGGGCGGCCGCCTCGGTCACCTGCTCAGCTCTCATGCGAGCCCTCCACGACCGTCAGCATGCCAGCATCCGTCACATGATCGGCGGCAGCTCGCGATGAGCCGCGGCGCTGCGGTCACGTGGAGTTCGCGTCGACCGCGGCTTGCTCGCGAGCGCGCCGCACGTGGTCGATCGCCGTCCATACCGCGGCGGCCACCGGCACGCAGAGCAGCGCCCCGGCGATCCCGGCGATCACGGTCCCGGCGGTGAGGACGAGCAGGATCGCGACGCCGTGCAGCCGGATCGCGCGCCCGATGATGACGGGGTACAGCAGGTCGCCCTCGAGCTGCTGGATGACCGTGATCGCGCCGACGACGAGCAGCGCGGCGACGACCCCGTCGCTGATCAGCGCGACGAGTGCCGCGACGGCGCCCGTGAGCACCGCGCCGATCAGCGGTACGAACGCTCCGAGGAAGACGAGCACCATCAGCGGGACGACGAGCGGAACGCCGATGACGAGCAGGGCGAGCCCGATCAGCGCGGCATCGACGATTGCGATGACCGCCACGCCGCGGACGTAGGCCGTCGTCGTGCACCAGGCGGCGTGCCCGGCGCCGTCGACGACCTCACGATGACGCTCCGGCGCGAGCGACACGACCCAGCGCCACATGCGGCGGCCGTCATGAACGAAGAAGAACGCGAGTACGATCGCCAGCAGCAGGCCGGCCAGCACCTCCACCAGCAGCGTCGCGCCGGCGACGACGCCGCGGCCGATGCGGCCGGCGTTGTCCCTGATGCCCGCGACGGCATCGTCGACGGCGTCCTCGACCGCGCTGCGCTCGAGCCCCAGCGGCCCCTGCGTGAGCCATCGCAGCACCTCCTGGATGCCGTCCTCGACCGTGCGCTGCAGGTCGCCCACCTGGTCGACGAGCGCCGGCGCGATCAGGGCGATGACGCCCGCCAGTGCGGCGGAGCTCAGCAGCATCACGAACAGCGTCGCGGGGATGCTCGGCCAGCCGCGGCGCCGCAGCGCGTCGGCGGGCGGGACGAGCAGCGTCGACACGAGCAGCGCGACGAGGACCGGCACCACGACGAGGCGCAGCCGCGCGGCGACCCACGCGGCCAGCGCAACCCCCGCCGCGATCAGAAGGACGTTGAGCGCGACGCGCGCCACCGGCCAGAGGACCCTGCCGGTGCTCACGTGGCGCCTCGCCGCGGCGGGAGCGCCGATCGCGACGCCGAGATGGTGGAGGTCGTGATGCACGGACAATGCCCGCGACGCCGTCGCGCTTAACGGACAGGCCGCACCACACGCCGAGCCGCCATCGGCGGGCGGGACCGAAGTGAAGCTCAGCTAGGATCGGCCGCACTCAGGCGACGACGAAGGAGCGCAGGCATGGCAAAGACGGGGCGCGCAGCGCACGCCCGGCGTTCGCAGGGGCCGTCGGCGTCTCGCCCGCCGCAGGCCAAGGCGGGCAAGGCACAGGCTCCCGCGATTCAGCGGCTCTGGCCGACCCCGATCGGGCTGCACCGCTACGGCGGGGCGGCGAAGCTCAACCCGATGCTGGTCGACGTGTTCGCCGATCTGCGCAGGGAGCAGCAGCGCGCGCGCGGCCAGAAGCCCGGGCCTTTCTTCGCCAGCGACGACGACCTGACCGAGCGCCTGAAGACGCTCGATGGATGGCAGGAGTTCATCCGCTTCATCGTCCACGGGCTCGGCGAGACCGTGAAGAAGGCCAACGGGGAGGCGTGGGGCGGGCGCGAGCTCAACCTCAGAATCGGCTTTCAGGGCATGTGGTTTCAGTGCAGCCGCGACGGCGCGTTCCACGACATCCACACCCACGGCAACTGCTCGTGGTCGTCGGCCTACATCGTGCAGATCGACGAGCCCGAGCAGCGCGTCTCGCACCCGCTCTACGGGGAGGCCAACGGCGTCACCCGGCTGTACGGGCCGCACTTCGACCACCTCGGCGGCGCATTCGTCGACGTCGGCAACGCGTATCTGCAGCCGCCGCACAAGGACATCGAGCCGATCCCGGGGCAGATGCTGCTGTTCCCGTCGTGGCTTGCGCACAAGGCGATGCCGTACGCCGGCGAGAAGGAGCGGATCATCATCTCGTTCAACGCCAGCATCCACGCGGCCGAGGGCGACCAGCTGCACGCCTACAGCGCCAACTGACGCGCCGCCGGCGTCAGGCGAGCTGCAGCAGGCACGTGTAGAGGATTGCGCCGCCGAGGAACGGCGCCAGCCGCGCGCGGCGCTCGCCGGGAAGCTCCTCCTTGAGCACGTTGAGGACGATCCCGCCGGCGATGAACGCGACGAGCAGCGCGATGACCCGCTCGGGGATGTGGGTCATGACGCCCACCAGCCACCCGGCCAGGACGGCGAGCGCGATGATCCAGCGCCCGGCGTGCTCGTACGCGTGCTTGTGATGCTCGCGCAGGCCGACGTCGTTGACGACGAAGTGCACGACGAGGGCCGACGTGTACAGGGCGAGCGCCGACAGCTCGCCGAGGTCGCCGCGCAGGAGCAGGTAGCCGATGATCGCGTTGTAGACCGCGAACGAGGCGATGCTCAGCCAGAAGACGCGCCCGTCGGTGCGGTCCTCGCCGGCGCGTGCATGCTGCTCACGCCGGGAGGCGAGCGAGCGCTGCTCGACCGCGTAGAAGACGATGAGGCCGAGCAGCGCCATGAGGTAGACGTGATGCTCGAGGAACTCCAGCAGCGGCACGGTGGCGCCATCCGCTGAGTCCGCGGCGTGCTCGCCCTCGATGGCCGCTTGACCTTCCGCGAGCTCCGGCAGCAGATGGACGAAGACGTACGCGACCGAGATGCCGCCGAACGCCGACAGCCACGCGTTGCGCGGGAGGCCCGCCAGGAACCGCATCTTCCCGGCATTCAGATGCACGACCGCGAGAGCCAGTGCCGCGACCAGCGCGGCAGCCTGTTGCTCATCCATCCGTCGCCCCTACCCCTCAGGTCGGCGCATCAGCCACGCGGCGCCGCGACGTGGCGCGGTTGCCGGCGCGACGGGTAGGACCGCCGCATGCGCCTCTGTCCCGCCTGCCCTCGCTCGCTCTGGTTCTGAACGCCGCCGCCCGGCGTTCTGGCGACGAGGACGCGTTCGAGGCGCGTCTCGAGGACGCGCTCGAGCGGGCGGACCCGTTCATGGCGTGGCTCGGGGTGCTGTTCGCGCTGCTGATCGGCTACGAGCTCGCGGTCGATCTCGGCTCGAGCGCACAGCTTGCGGTGACGATCGCCGGCTGGGTGATCTGGGGCCTGTTCGCCGCGGAGTTCGTGACGCATCTGTACCTCGCGCCGCGCCGGCTGCGATACGTGCGCCGTCACTGGATCCGGGCGCTCGCGATCGTCATCCCGACGCTTCGGCTGCTGCGTTTCGTCCGGTTGCTGCGGCTCGGGCGCGCGCTGCCCGCCGCACGCGTCGTCACCTCGTCCTATCGCGTCGCCGGAACCGCCGGCAAGCTCCTGCGCACGCGCCTGGCATACCTCGGCGGGCTGACGACGATCGTCGCGGTCGCGGTTGCCGAGCTGGCGTTCCTGTTCGAACGCGATGCGTCACAGCCGGTGTTCGATTCCTTCGGCGATGCCCTGCTGTGGGCCTTCACGGCCGTCATCGCGCTGCAGGGCGATCCCACGCCTACGACGACCGGGGCGCGCCTGGCGATGCTCGCCGGCTTCTCGTTCGGCCTCGTGGTCGTCGCTTCGCTGGCCGGCACGATCGGCGCGTATCTCGTCGAGGAGCGCAGCCGCGCACCGCGAGATCCCTGACGGCACGCCAGGAGCCGCTGTCGGCGATCGGCGCAGAGCTATCGCGAGCGCCGGCGAGCGCGGAACGCGTCGAACAGCCGTTTGAGGACGAGGAGTCTCAGGAGCCGTCCGATCATGATCGATGGCTACCCGCTGGGCGCTTTCGCGATCCGCCGCGACGATAACCCGACAGCCGCGAGCTACGAGGCAAGCGTGATCGATCCGTCGTCATGAAGCGTCCAGCGGGGATTGTGCGCGACTTCCCATGGATGGCCGTCGGGATCGACGAAGACTCCCGAGTAGCCGCCCCAGAAGGTCTCGCCCGGCTCCCGTGTGATCTGCGCCCCGGCAGCGCGCGCATCGTCCACGAGCGCGTCGACTTCGCGCGGCGAACGAACACTGAGCGAGCGTGACGCCACCCCAGCCGCCGTTGTCGCGCATGCCGCTGTCCTGCGCGAGCTCCGCTCGGCCCCAGAGCGCGACGATGAAGCCACCTGCCTGGAAGAACACGATGTCGTCCTCGGGCGCTGCCTTCGTCCGCCATCCGAGAGCGTCGTAGAACCGGCGCGCGCGACGTCTGCGACTCCGAGCGTGATGAGACTGACACGCTGCTCCATCCCCGGATCGTGTCAGTCGGCGAGGCGCCCGCCAAGGCCGGCAAAGGCGCTCAGCGGCGGACCGCATGGGCGCGGGCGCGACTGCGCCGGAGGCTCCAGGCACGCCAGCCGATGTTCCCCGTGCCGGCGCACCCGGAGCGCCCTCGTCATCGGCCGAGATGTCCAGAACTTCAGCGTTGTGGAAGGCGGGCATGCCTGTGGGCCCGCTCTGCTGTGGTTGACGGGCGCGGTGCTGCTGAGGTGTGTCATCCGGCGGACAGCGCGCGGCCGGACGCGCGTACGTGGGGGCAGGACGCGGGTACTCGGATTGCCGCAAAAACATCGACCGAAGGCCGCGCGACCTGCTGCCTGGCCGAGTCGCCTTCCCGAGGCGCCCAGCCGCGACAGGACCGAGGAGAGCACATGCCCGCGATGACTCCGACGAAGCTCGTCCTCGCGCTGGTCGCCGGGGGTCACCATGCTCGCGATCCTGCTGCTGTACTGGATCTACCGTGACGACGGCGTGCGCGAGCCGAGCGCGACCGCCGTCAGCACGGCCACCGACGACGGCGCGCGCGGCGCCACGGGTACCGCGACGGGCGCGGCCGTCGGCGCGCCGGCGAGCGCGCGGATGAGCGCGCCGACGGACTGCGTTCGCGGCCCGTTCCGGATCCGTGTCACCGGCGAGGAGATCGAGAGCGTCACGTTCCGCGTCGACGGCCGGCAGCAGCGAGATGCCGTCGACGCCAGCGCTGATCGGACGGAGTTCGCCCTGCGGATCGATCCGCAGCAGCAGAGCAGCGAGCTTCACCGTGTGACCGCCAACGTTCGCTACACCGAGGACAGCGATTTGAGTACGGACACGCTGAGTGCCATGTACCGGCGCTGTCCGGAGCGCCAGCCGGTCGTGCGGTTCACGGGCTGAGATGCGCAGGCGCTCGCCGCGCGGTCCCGGTGCGTGGGCGTGCGCGTGCGCGGCGGGCGCAGCCGCAGCGGTGGCACTGATCGGCTGGGCCGAGACGCGGCCGGGCCGCTCGCCGCAGGCCGCGAGCGGCACATCCTCGGCGCTTGGCCTCCAGCAGCGCCCGGCGCCCGAGACGGCCACCGCGACGTCGCGTGGTAACCGGCGGCTGTCCGACGAGCGCCGCATCACCCGCTATGCGCATGCCGTCGAGCGGGCCGCAGTTCGCCGCGCGCCGCGTTCCGGCGCCGCGCGCGTCGGACGCCTGCGTCACCGCACCGAGGACGGCCCGCTCGAGACGTACCTCGCGTTGCACAGCCGCACCGATGCGGCCGGCCGGGAGTGGTTGAGGATCCCGCTCCCGGGGCGCCCGCACGGGCGCACCGGGTGGGTCCTGCGGCGGCATCTCGGGCCGCTCGTGACCGTGACGACGATGCTGCGCGTCGACCGCGACGCGCTGCGCGCCACGCTGTTCGAGCGCGGCCGGCGGATCTGGTCTTCCGCGATCGCGATCGGAAAGCCCGGCACGCCGACGCCCGCCGGACGCTTCTGGATCCGCAGCAGGCTGAAGGGACTGGGCGACGACACGACGTACGGGCCGTGGGCGTTCGGCACGGCGGCCTACTCGCAACTCAGCGACTGGCCCGGAGGCGGCGTCGTCGGGATCCACGGCACGAACCGGCCCGACCTCATCCCCGGCCGGCCGTCGCACGGCTGCATCCGCGTCCCCAATGCGAAGGTCCGCGAGCTCGCCCGCCTCATGCCGGTCGGCACGCCGGTTCACATCAGCTAGATCCGCCGCTACTGCGGCTGCGATCTGCCTCGGCATGGCTTCTGCGCAGGTTGGCGGGTCCCATCGTGCGGGAGAGGTTGGCGGCGCTGTTGACGAGCCCCACGTGCGTGAAGGCCTGCGGGAAGTTGCCGACCTGGCGCTGCGCGCGCACGTCGTATTCCTCGGCAAGCAGGCCGACGTCGTTGCGCA
>DATMJM010000214.1:0-3325 GCA_035553935.1 Solirubrobacteraceae bacterium | reverse complement strand
CCTCGCCCCAGGCGAGGTCCTCGCCGAGGTGGTGGGCCTCGTCGGCGATCACGAGCGTGCGCTCGCCGCACTGCGCAGACCAGCGTGCGGCCGACTGGGCGGCGCGCGCGTACGTCACCGCGACGCCGTGGAAGTCGCGCGGCCCGAGCAGCTCCTCGGCGTCGGGCGCGAGCTGCACGCCGAGCCGCGCCGCGGCCTCCGCCCACTGGCGCGTCAGCGGCGCCGTCGGGCACACGACGTGCACGCGCATCACCGTGCCGGCGTCGAGCAGGCGCTTGCCGAAGACGAGGCTGGGGATCGTCTTCCCCGCGCCGGGAGCGGCCGACAGCAAGAACGAGCCGTGGTCCCACGCCGCCAGGCGCTCCAGGGCGCGCTCCTGCCAGGCCCGCAGGGTGGTCAAGACGAGGCTGCTGAGATGACGCGGGCGACGAGCACGAGCGGGGCAGTGTGCGCGACCGGCCGGACGGATCCGCAAGACGCCTGCAAACGCGAACTACGCGCCGAGGTACGCCATCGCCTCGATCTCCACGAGCATCCGCGGGTCGATCAGGGCGGCGACCTGCACCATCGCCGACACCGGCGGGTGCGCGCCGAAGCGCTCGCCGTGGACGCGGCCGATCTCGTCGGCGCGCGTGATGTCGGTGACGTACATCCGCGTCAGGACGACCTGGTGCAGCCCCGCGCCCGCCTCCTCGAGCGCGGCCGCGATCTTGTCGAGCGCGAACGCCGCCTGCGCTCCCGCGTCGCCGACACCGTGCACGACGCCGTCCTCGTCGACCGCGGTCGTGCCGGCGACGAGCAGCAGGTCGCCCGCCCGCACCGCGCGCGCGTAGCCGAAGCCGGACTCCCACGGCCCGCCGGAGGCGAAGCGCTCGATGCCCGCCACGCGACGCTAGTGGCGGAAGTGCCGGCGGCTCGTGAAGACCATCGCGATGCCCGCGGCGTCGGCGGCCTCGACGACCTCCGGGTCGCGCCGCGAGCCGCCGGGCTGGATGATCGCGGTGATCCCGGCGCCGATCGCGATCTCCGGCCCGTCGGAGAAGGGGAAGAACGCGTCGGAGGCCAGAACCGCGCCGGCGAGCGACTCCAGGCGCGACTTGTCGACCGCCAGCCGCACCGAGTCGACGCGGCTCATCTGGCCCGCGCCGATGCCGGCGGTCGCCTCGCCCTTGGCGAGCACGATCGCGTTGGAGCGCACGTTCTTGCAGACCTTCCAGGCGAACATGAGGTCGCGCCACTCCGCGTCGGTCGGCTCGCGCTGCGTCACGATCTCCATCTCCGTGCGGTCGCCGAACTCGAGGTCGCGGTCCTGTACGAGCAGCCCCCCCATGACCTGCTTGATGTCGGGCTCGGCGCTGAGCGGCGAGCGGCGTTCGTTGTCCTCGAGGATCCGGATCGACGGCTTGGCCGTGAGGATCTCCAGCGCGCCGTCGTCGTAGCTGGGGGCGAACAGCACCTCGACGAACTGGTCCGACAGCCGCTCGGCGGTGACGGCGTCGATCGGCTGGTTGAACGCGATGACGCCGCCGAAGGCGCTCAGCGGGTCGGTCGCAAACGCGCGCTCGTAGGCCTCCAGCGCGCTGGAGCCGAGCGCGACGCCGCAGGGGTTGTTGTGCTTGACGATGACGCACGCGGGCTCGGCGAAATCGCGCACGAGGCTGCGCGCGGCGTCGAGGTCGAGCAGGTTGTTGAACGACAGCTGCTTGCCGTGATGCTGCTGGACCATCGACAGCACGTGCATCCGCGCGCCGACCTCGTGGTAGTAGGCGGCCCGCTGGTGGGGGTTCTCGCCGTAGGGCAGGTCGACGATCTTCTCGTAGGCGCGCACGTGCAGCGGCGGGAAGTCCTCGGATGTCTCGGCGAACCAGCGCGCGACGGCGGTGTCGTAGCGGGCGGTGTAGGCGAACGCCTCGGCGGCGAGCGACTCGCGCGTCGGCATCGACAGCAATCCGTCGGTCATGCGCAGCTCGTCGAGGATCGCGTCGTAGGACTCGGGGCTCGTGACCACCGCCGAGAACGCATGGTTCTTCGCGGCCGCACGGATCATCGTCGGGCCGCCGATGTCGATGTTCTCGATGATGTCGGCGGGTGGCAGGCGGCGCGCGACGCTGCGCTCGAACGGATAGAGGTTCACGCACACCAGGTCGACGTACTCGATGCCGTGCTCTGCCACGGCATCGACGTGCGACTGTTCGTCGCGCACGGCGAGCAGGCCGGCGTAGAGGCGCGGGTGCAGCGTCTTGACGCGGCCGTCCATGATCTCGGGAAAGCCGGTGAAGGCCTCGATCGCGCGGACGTCGAGGTCGGCCGAGGCGAGCTCCGTCGCGGTGCCGCCTGTCGACACGAGCTCGACGCCAAGCCCGGCGAGGCCGCGCGCGAAGTCGAGGATCCCGCGCTTGTCGGAGACCGAGAGCAGCGCGCGGCGGATCTTCACCGTGCCGGCTGCGGTCAGTCCCGCGGCGCTCTCGTTGTCGGGCTCGACGGCGATCTCGCGAGAATAACGGCCGCGCGGCTCACTCGATGATCTCGCAGCTGCGCAGGATGTCGCGCCTGTCGGCGACGACGCGGTCGGTGCCCGGCCCGCAGTCGATCGTGTCGCGGCCCCCGCCGAGCGCGACGATGCGGTCGTTGCCGCTGCCGCCCTTGATGAGGTCGTTGCCGAAGCCGCCGTTGAGCTTGTCGTTGCCCGGCCCGCCCTCGAGCAGGTCCTCGCCGCGGCCGCCCTCCAGCGTGTCGCCGCCCGTGCCGCCGACGAGCAGGTCCGAGCCGCCGCGGCCGTAGAGGCCGTCGTTGCCCGAGCCGCCGAAGAGCCGGTCGTCGGAGCTGTCGCCCTCGAGGCGGTCGTTTCCGCCGAGGCCGTACAGCGCGCCGTCGGGGGCCAGCGCGCCCTTGCTGCGGACGCTCAGCGAGTCGTTGTCGTTCGTCGCCTTGCCGTGCCGGCGCGCCGGCTGGCGGGCATTGAAGGCGTTGACGGCGGCGATCGCTTCCGCACCGGGAGGGCCGGCCATCCGCAGGCCCTCGTTCGCGGCGGTCCCTTCGATGGTGCGGTAGTCGACGAACTGCGGGTTGAGGTACTCCTGGTGCGTGCCGCGCAGGCGCACCGTGACGGGGATGACCGACTCGCAGCCGGAGAAGACCCATGGCTTGCGCACGGCGGGATCCTGGACGGCCTGCGGGGTGCCGCGCTCGAGCAGGCCGAGGGTCAGGTTGCTGGCGTAGACGGTGTCGATGCCCGCGCCGCAGTCGACCTCGTTGGGGTTGACGTAGCCGGTGTAGATCGTGTCGTTGCCGCTGCCCGCGCGGATGACGTTCGCGCCCTCGCCGC